>JACMJD010000376.1 GCA_014380825.1 Phycisphaerae bacterium
AAAAGACATCGCCCGCCGCTTCGGTCGCCACTGGGGCGCCGCGCGCCGAGGCCAAGCGTGAGCCGGTCTTCGTCAACTTACCGGCGGAAGCGGAAGCCGAAGCGCCACTGGTCGTGAAAGTCGCCGATCCCGCGCTCACGCCCGAGCGCGTGACGTATCTGCAACAGCTCAAGCATCGTATCCATCAGCAGTTGGTCGAGCGCCTCGACGTGCAAAACCTCCGCTCGATGCCGCAGAACATTGTTCGCCAGGAAGTCAGCGTTCTGGTCCGCGATCTGTGCCGAAATGAAAAAGGTCTGCTCAGCAGCGGGCAGATGGAAAAGCTGATGGAAGAGGTGATGGACGAGACATTCGGTCTCGGCCCGCTCGAATCGCTGCTGAAAGACCCGACGATCACCGACATCCTCGTCAATCGCCACGACCGAGTTTACGTCGAACGCCGTGGCCGGCTTGAGCTGACCGATGTGCAGTTCCGCGACACGCGGCATCTGCGCCAGATCATCGATCGCATCGTCGCGCTGGTCGGCCGACGCATCGATGAAAACAGCCCGATGGTCGATGCGCGGTTGCAGGACGGCAGCCGCGTGAACGCGATCATCCCGCCGCTCTCGCTTGATGGGCCCTCGATGTCGATTCGTCGATTCGGCCTGACGCCGATGAAGATCGCCGACCTGCTTCAACAGGGTTCGTTCCCTGCGCAGCTTGTTGAATTCTTCGATGCGGCCGTTCGCGCGCGATGCAATATCCTGATCAGCGGCGGCACGGGCAGCGGCAAAACCACGCTGCTGAACTGCCTGTCGCGCTACATCCCCGCGGGCGAGCGCGTCGTCACGATCGAAGACGCCGCCGAATTGCAATTGCAGCAGCCGCACGTCGTGCGACTGGAAACGCGTCCGCCGAATATCGAAGGCAAAGGCGAAGTCACGCCGCGCGATCTCGTGCGAAACAGCCTGCGCATGCGTCCCGATCGAATCATCATCGGCGAAGTGCGCGGCGCCGAAGCGCTGGACATGCTCCAGGCGATGAACACGGGCCACGAAGGTTCGATGACGACGATCCACGCGAACAATCCGCGCGATGCGCTGAGCCGACTTGAAGTCACCGTGTCGATGTCGGGCTACGACTTCCCGATTCGTGCGATCCGCCAGCAGATCTCCAGCGCGATCCAACTGGTGGTTCAGACGACTCGTCTGACGGGCGGCCGCCGCAAAGTGACGAACATCAGCGAGATCACGGGCACGGAAGGCGAGCAGATTCAGATGCACGACCTGTTCGTGTTCGAACAAACCGGCGTCGACGCAAACGGCCATGCGGACGGGCGATTTATCACGACCGGTATTCGGCCGCGCGTCGCAGAGCGTATGGAACACTTTGGCGTGCGAGTGCCGGCAGAACTTTTCCGGCGTGGTGCGGTTGCCTGAGGAGTTGTTTTATGTCAGCCACATTCATCCTGTTATTCGCAGCCGCGGCGACCGCCATGGGTTGGCTGGTCTCGCAGTTGGTGTTCTTCCTGCTTCAGCGCAAGCAGGGGCAGCTGCGGGAGCGTCTGTCCGGCGGCACGAACGTGCTGGACGCGGCTTATCGTCCGATTGTGTTGCCAGAGGAAGACGACACGCTGCGAGCGCTGCTCACGCGGAAAGCGATCCTGCTGGATTTCTCGCGCAAGCTTCGCCAGGCGTTCCCGAACATGACAGTGACGAACTTTGTGACGATCGAGTTCATCGTGATCGTCGCCACTTTTCTCCTCGTTGGCATCGTGACCAAATCGCTCGTGTTGGGTATCGCGTTGGCCGGTGCGGCGGCGGCGGTGCCGGTGTCGCTCGTCCATTCGCGCCGCGCGAATCGTCAACGGCTTTGTGACGATCAACTTCCCGAGGCATTGGACTTTCTCGCCCGGATTCTTCGCGCCGGGCACAGCCTCGCGACCGCGCTTCAGATGGCGGCCGAGGAGTTGCCCGACCCGCTGGCGGCGGAGTTCCGGCGTTGCTACGACCAGCACAGCCTGGGCACGAATCTCGAAGATACGCTGAAGGAAGCCGCGCAGCGCGTCGACACGCCCGACTTCGCATTCTTCGTTACTGCCGTGCTCATCCAGCGCCAGACTGGTGGTGATCTGGCGGAAGTGCTGACCAATATCGGCGCGATGTCGCGCAGCAGAATTCGTTTGCAACAGCACGTGAAAGCGATCACCGCGGAAGGCCGGCTCGTCGGCTACATCCTGCTTGCGCTGCCGTTCGTGTTTTTCGTCTGCATGTACGCCGTCAACCCCGGCTACGCCGGCGTGCTGCTCACCACCGACATCGGCCACTACCTTATGATGGCCGCAGTGGGAATGCAGTTGCTTGGGTTGGTTTCGATCCGCTGGATCGTGAACGTTCGTCTGTGAAGGTTGATTTATGCCTCAGAGTCTTTCATCACTGCAGCTGATCTTCTCCGCCTGCCTGTTCGGCGCGGTGGCGATGATCGGTTACGTGGTTATCAACTTCTTCCTGAAGAGCGACCGCGATCCGCTGCGCGAACGCCTGCGAGGGTCGCGCACGAACGAGTCGGCCGACCAGGCGATTCGTCAGTCGTCACTGTCGCCCATGGTTCAGCGAGTCAGCAAGGCGGTCGCGCAACCGTTGATGCCGAAGAGCCGCGAGGAAGTTTCGCGGGTCCGCCGGAAGTTCGCGCATGCAGGGATTTATTCCACCGCCGCGATTCAGTTGTTCGTCTGCATCAAGATTATCTTGTGCGCCGCCGGCTTGGCTTTCGGCGTGCTGGTGGGCGTGGTTCAGCAGGAGCCGATGGTCGGCGCCGTGCTCGCCGCGGTCGGTGGAATTCTCGGCGTGCTGCTGCCTTCGCTTTGGCTCAGCACGCGCATCAGCCGGCGGCAGTTGGCGCTGCAATCGGCGCTGCCCGATGCGTTGGACCTGATGGTCGTGTGCGTCGAAGCGGGGCTTACGATCGACGCGGCGATACAGCGCGTTGGTCACGAGATCGCGCTGGCGCATCCGGACATCAGCCGCGAGCTGGGTATCACGCACATGGAAACCCGCGTCGGCGTGGCACGGATTGACGCGCTGCGCAATTTCGGAATTCGCACCGGTTGCAGCTCGATTCAATCACTGTCGGCGATGCTCGTGCAGGCGGAGCGGTTCGGAACAAGCATCGGCGCCGCGCTTCGCGTGCATGCCGAGAGCCTGCGAATCAAGCGTCAGTACGCCGCCGAAGAGCGGGCGGCCAAGACCACCGTCAAGCTCGCTTTTCCGGTTGTGCTGTTCATTTTCCCCACCGTGATCATCGTTCTCGGTGGGCCCGCACTCATTTTGTTGCTCAAGAGCGCGATGTTCAGTCATTGAAGGAAAAAGGGGGACGAAGGATGAGGGAGTTTATGAAAATCAGTCGTTGTCGGATCTGGGCTGTGGCCATGATATACGCGCCGCTCGCGCTGGCGTTACTTGGAGGTTGCGAATCGCAGGACAAACCTGCGACGCCGAAGGAAGAGTTCTTCGCCGCTGAAAACGATGCGCGGATCCCGCGCCAGATTGCGGACCATCAGGCGATGCTCGGCGCGCAGGCGGATCCGACGCTGTATCGCTGCCACTTCGACGGCAACAACCTCAACGCCCTGGGCAAGGCCAAGCTCGACGCACTGATCGCCAACGGCGCGCCCGCCAGGATCTACGTTGATGGCGGACGAGACTCGACCGACGGCCATCGCGCTGCCGTTAATTCATACCTCGCCGCGGCGAAGGTCGCGGATGGCTCGGTCGCGATCGAGAGTGGCGCGGCGCCGGCCAGTTCCTCATCCGCCGCACCTGCATTGGCACGCATGGGCAAGACGGAAAACCCGCGCTCCGGGTCCGCGGGCGGCACAACCAGCGCCGACAATTCGAGCATGGGTTCGGGTTCGGGGATGACAACGTCGTCGCCGTGATCGAATCGTCGTTGATTTGAGGACGGAGCCGATCAGTTGACACAAGCAGGAACAGGAGACCGAAACATGGCCCGCAAGCTTCGCCGTTTGTCGTGCCGTATCGCTCGCCGATCGCGCGATCGTCAGGGCGCATCGATCGTTTATATTGGGATCGCGATGTTCGTGATCGCCGGCATCGTATCGATGGGCGTGGACATCGGCTGGATCCGCGTCGCGCGAAGTCAGCTTCAGACCGCCGCTGATTCATCGGCGCTGGCAGGGGCGCTGTCGCTGCCCGATGCCGATGCCGACGCGGCACGCGCGAAGGCGATCAGTTTCGCGCAGCACAGCAGTAACGAGTTCGCCGGCACGCAGGTTTCCATGCAGACCGGCGACGTCGAACTGGGCATGTACTGGCCGCCGAATACGACGTTTTATCTTGTCGGACAGACGCTCCCGGATGGATACAAGGTGGAGGAGAGCGACAGCAACGCCATGCGCACGACGGGTCGGCGCACCTCGGCACGATCCAATGCGCTGCCGCTGTTCTTCGCGCGGATTTTCGGCCGCACGCAGATCGACGTAACCGCCACCGCGACCGCGTACGTGTACGACGGTCCGACCAGCGACGGATTCGGGATCGTGGGAATCAACTCCGTCGGCTCGAACGGCAACGGGGCGACGATCGACAGCTACCTGCCGCCGAACTACAACACGCGGCGAGAGAACGCGAAGTGCGCGTCAAACGGCGACATCAATATGGGCAATGGCGACATCTACGGCGACGCGCGGCCGGGCGTGAACAAGCACCTGTTTCAGGGTCCGAACAGCCTCGTTACCGGTTATACGGCGCCGCTGACTCAGCCTCTCGTGTTTCCGCCCGCGGTTGCGCCAGGCGGCGCCACACCGCTTGGCAACTTCAGCGGCTCGACGCTCGCGCCCGGCACTTACACAGCCACCAAGATCGATCTGCCGAAGGACTTCACCGTCACCGGCACCACCGGCAATGTCTCGATCTACCTGAACGGCAACCTTAAGACCTCCGGAAATACCAACGGGAATTCGACGGGTACCGCATCAAGATTGCGAATCTATGTAATCGGTGATCACACGATCGATATCAAGGGCAACAGTGATATCCGCATGTGGCTTTACGCGCCGGACAGCACCTATGACATGAACGGCGGGACGAACTTCTGGGGTTCGATCGTTGGCAAAAGTGTCAAGTTCATAGGCACGTCGAACATCCACTATGACGAGTCATCCGGCGGTAGCGGCGCGGACGATCCGTTCAAGGTCTTGCTGCTGAAATGATGGAAGTTGGAGAAGCTGTAACGACTCGGTGAACGGCGCAGGCAAACTCGAACAAATTCACGGTATTTCAATTGGAAAACGCGCGTTTTTGCCTTTCTGTTTCATCGTAGTGCAGTCACAATATCGCCGGGTTCATATCGCCAGGAGAAATTGGCGGGGACATCAATAGGGCGTGCTAGTTTTCGGGCGTCATGTCTCATCAAGTTGTTCGGGGAAGGGAAGTCGTAACCACCGCCGGGTCTACGTCACCTCACCACCGGCTTCGGCCGCACGGATGTGTGTCGAACGTGAATTGATCAAGGGAGTGGCTTGAGCTGCGCTCGTCGAGTGCAGTCATCGCAACGTGCGTTGCGCTTGCAGGCGCCGTCGGCCGCGAATGTGGGTTGGCGTTGAGGGAAGAGAATGGCAGGGTTTGAGAAGCGCGTGATCTTCGCTCGTCGGCGCAAGGCTGTCCTTGCCGCCGTGAGCGCCGTCCTGTCCTTCAGCGGTATGGTGGCGGAAGCCGCGACGTGGACTTGGCTGGGACCTTCACCGGGTACTCAGACTAATCCCAACACTGGCAATTGGAATCTCGGCACAAACTGGGGACCAAGCGGCCTACCGACCAGCGTTGCCGCTACCGAACTGTGGTTTGGCGGAAGCGGCGCGAATTCGTACACGTCAACGAACGACCGCACCAGCGTTTCGTTCGGCGTGATTAGTCTCAACAGCACTTCGACCCTGCAGAACACGATTGCCGGAAACGAACCCTTCCGCGACGCGGACATTTCGATAGTGCAGAACGGGAGTGGCGCATTTCTCCTCTCGACGAACTTCATTTTCATGGACCAGGTGTTCACCCTGGGAGGCAACGGCGGTGGCGTCGTTACGATCAACAGTACGATCGCCGGCGAGAGCAACGGTCAATCGCTAAACAATCTGATTAAGAATGGCCTGAGCACCTATCGGCTCACTGGCAGCAGTTCGGCTGACGTCGATGTGACCACGCTCAACGCCGGGCTTGTTATCGCGGACTTCACGAACAATACGAATGCCAAGATGGCCGGCGGCAACTTGACGCTGGCGGGCGGAAACCTGTCGCTCGTTGCGAACACCAGCGCCAACGCCACGGAATCGTTCGACGCTACGGCACTGAACGCCGGCGCGTCCACGCTCACCGTCAACGGCGCTGCTTCGAGGACAACCACCCTCAACTTGAATCAAGTCACGCGCGCGGTCGGTGGAACGATGAACGTGGTCTATGGCGCAACCGGGACCAACCGTGTGCTGACTGACACCGACAATGGAACCGGCAATATCCTTGGTGGCTGGGCGACGTTCAATGGCACTGACTGGGCCGTCAGTGCGGCCAGCGCCAGCGACACCGTAATCAGCGCTCTGGGCTCCTACACAAACGACACCTGGTCCGCCGGCACCAATACGACAGTGACGGCCGCTGGTGCGAACCCCCCATCCGGTTCGACAACAAACACACTGCGGTTCAACGCGACAGCCGCGAAGGCGCTCACGCTTGCGGGGACAAACACTGTCAACTCTGGCGGAATTCTGATCACTCCGGGCGTTGGCAACAATGCGATCACTATCACGGGCGGAAATCTGCA
>JACMJD010000377.1 GCA_014380825.1 Phycisphaerae bacterium
AACGTAACGATTCCAGTTGGCGTTTCGGATGCCGGGAAAGACGTTGAAGTGACGATCGTTCCAGCCGGTGAGACCGCGCTCGTCAACGGTATTCCCCGCGACGAGTGGGTCGAACGCTTGAAGCGGACGGCGGGTAGCATCGATGATCCAACCTTTTTTCGTCCTGCCCAACCTCCGTTTGAGCCGCGCAGGGATCTGGATTGACTTTCCTTCTGGACACCAACATCTGCGTCGAACACTTGCGCCGACGCGGACCAAGTGTGCTGGAGCGACGTGTTTCTTCTATAGATCCAAACCAGATCGCAATCTGCTCCGTAGTCCTAGCCGAGTTGCTTGTTGGGGCCTATCGCTCGGACCAGCGCGAAAAGAACTTTGCGGACATCAAAGAACTTCAGAAGCTGTTCCAGTCGCTTCCTTTTGACGATTCAGCCGCCTCAGAGTTTGCCGACATCGGCGCAGGCCTGATTCGGCGCGGAAAGAAGATCGGTCACAATGTCCTAATGATCGCCGCAATCGCACGATCCGCAGCGCTCATCGTCGTCACACACAACTCGCACGAGTTCGATCGTGTGGCGAACCTCAAATGTGAAGATTGGCAGACCGCTCCATGATCAACCTGTTCTCCGACACCCAAACCAAGCCTTCCCACGCCATGCGCCGCGCGATGGCCGAGGCTGAGGTTGGCGACGAGCAGCGCCGCCAAGATCCGACCGTCATCAGGCTGGAAGAGATGACCGCCAGGATGCTCGGCAAGGAAGCGGGATTGTTTCTTCCGTCCGGCACGATGTGCAACATGATCGCGATCAAGGCGCACACGCAGCCGGGCGATGCGATTCTTGGCGATCGGATGTGTCACATCCTGCGGGCCGAGCTGGGTGGCGCGGCGTTTCATAGCGGCGTGACGATGGATCAGATCGATGGCGAGCGCGGGATCTTCACGGCCGAGCAAGTCGAAGAAGGCTTCAAGCGCGTCTCGTACTACAGCCCGCCGGTCACGCTGGTCTGCGTCGAAAACACGCACAACTACGGCGGCGGCACGGTCTGGCCGATCAAGCAGTTGCGCGAAGTGGGCGAGCTGGCACATCGAGTCAATCGCAAGACGCATATGGACGGCGCCCGGTTGTTCAACGCCAGCGTGGCCGCGCGTGTCAGCGCGAAAGACTACGCCGACTGCGTCGACTCGACGTGGATTGACTTGAGCAAAGGCCTTGGCTGCCCGGTTGGCGCGGTGCTCGTCGGAACCAAAGCGTTCATCGAGAAATGCCGCCGCCTCAAGCATGTGTTCGGCGGCGCGATGCGCCAAGCGGGAATCATCGCCGCGGCCGGCGTGTACGCGCTCGAGCACAACATCGAACGTCTTGCTGAAGATCACGCGAACGCGAAGTTGCTCGCCCGCAGCCTATCGCAAATCTCCGGCATCAAGCTCGACCCGCCTGGCGAGCCGCAGACGAACATCATTTACTTCGACACTCGCGGCGCGGGAATGACCAACACCGAGTTCATCGAAGCGATGGAACAACAAGACATCAGCATGAGCGCCATCGGCCAGTTCGTGCGCGCGGTGACGCACCTGGATGTTTCGCGTCCCGATTGCGAGCGGGCGATGGACGTCGCGCGTCAAGTTGTGGCAGGCACGTCTCGATAGCTGCATCCCGCGTCTGTATTCACAAACTGCATCGCCCCGGCTCGCGACGCGTTGCGTCGCGGCTATCCGGACATAGAATTCCTCAACCAATGACTGAAAACAATTCTTCTTTTGATCTCATCGTGATCGGTGCCGGCCCCGGTGGATATGTGGCGGCCATTCGCGCTGCTCAGCTTGGCATGAAAGTCGCCTGCATCGAGCGCGAATTCCTGGGCGGCACGTGCCTGAACATCGGCTGCATCCCGAGCAAGGCGCTGCTCGATTCGTCCGAGCGCTATTACATCACCAAGAACCGGCTGGCCAAGCATGGGATTGAAGTCGGCGAGGTGAAGGTGAACCTCGGCCAGATGATGCAGCGCAAGGACGACGTTGTGAAAAGCCTCACCGGCGGCGTCGGGATGCTCTTCAAGAAGAACAAGATTGAACACCTCAAAGGCCAAGGCCGGATCACCGGGCCAAATTCGGTTGAAGTAAAGTCATCGGACGGCGCGACGAACAGTTACCGCGCCAAGCAGATTCTGATCGCAACCGGCAGCGCGCCGATCGAAATCCCGGATTTGAAGTTCGACGAGAAGAACATTCTCTCCTCCACCGGCGCGCTGGCGCTGAAAGAGATCCCGAAGAAGATGATCGTCGTCGGCGCCGGATACATCGGTCTGGAGATGGGCAGCGTCTGGTCGCGACTCGGCACGGAAGTTCTCGTGCTCGAATTCCTGGATCGATGTCTCCCGCCGAGTGACAAGGAAATGGCGGCTGCGCTTCAGAAGTCGCTCGAGAAGCAGGGAATGAAATTCCGGTTCAGCACGGTCGCCGAGAGCGCCCAGGTGTCGGGCGACAAGGTGAAAGTGGACTGGAAGAGCGGTGATCAGACGGGAACCGAGGAAGTCGACAAGGTGCTCGTGTGCGTCGGCCGACGCCCGATCACCGATGGCCTGGGCTTGAATGAGGTCGGCGTGCAGATGGACAAGAAAGGTTTCATCACCGTCGATGAAACATACGCAACCAACGTCCCCACTATCTTCGCGATCGGCGACGTCATCGGCGGCGTGATGCTCGCGCACAAGGCCGAAGAGGAAGGCATCGCCGCCGTCGAGATTATGGCGGGCATGGCCGGCCACGTAAACTACCACGCGTGTCCGGGCGTTGTGTACACCCATCCGGAACTGGCGCAGGTGGGCTTCAACGAAGAAGACGCCGCCAAGCGCGGGCCGATCAAGATTGGCAAGTTTCCGTTCATCGCCAACGGTCGCGCCAAGGGCATGGACGAAACCGAAGGCTTCGTGAAAATCATCGGCGACGCGCAGACGGACAAGATCCTCGGTGTCCATATCTTTGGCGCCCACGCCAGCGACATGATCGCCGAAGCCGTCGTCGCGATCGAATTCGCCGCCAGTTGCGAAGATCTCGCCAGAACCTTCCACGCACATCCCACACTGCCGGAGGCGATCAAAGAGGCGGCGATGAATGTCGATAAGCACGCGATACATATCTAGAGGTCAGAGTTCAGAGTTCAGAGGTCAGGAGATTCGGGACGCAGGTCCGTTTTTGTCTGAACTCTGAACTCTGACCTCTGAACTCTCTTCCGGCACTCCCTTTGCTCATCAATTCCTAAGGCGACACTTCGGTTCGTTGAGACGTTCAGGGGACCGTCTCTGCGGCGATTTGTCCGCTTTCGCCCGAATTCGTTTGCAAGGAGAGCAACATGGCAACGACTGCTAAATCACCCGAAAGCGCGGACAAATCCAATGTGCCGACGATGGTCGGGATTTTCGATGATCGCTTGGCCGCTGAACGTGCGGTTGACGAGTTGACCCAATCCGGATTTAACAAGGATCAGGTCGGCTTCGTCCTGCGCGGAAGCGATGTCACGAGTGGCGGGATGCTGACGGACACCGTTGGCGCCAAGGACGGCAAAGGCGCAGTCACCGGCGCGGTGACCGGTGCCTTGGCTGGCGGGCTGACCGCGGCGGCGGTCACCGCGCTCATCCCCGGCGTGGGACCGATTCTGGCCGCGGGAACGCTGGCGATGTTCTTCGGGTACGCCGCCGCCGGCGCTGCGATTGGCGGAATCTTTGGCGCTCTCACTGGTCTGGGCATCAGCGAAGATGAAGCTCGTTACTACGAGAAAGCATTTACCGAAGGCAAGGCGCTGGTGGCCGTGAAGCCGGGAACTCGCGCGGCGGAGGCCGGTCAAATCCTCCGTCGGCATGGTGGATACGATCTGCAAAACCAGACCGACAGTTCAATCCCGACCACCGGCATCTTCAGCGAACCATAACAACGCGACTCGGAACGTAAGGAGACGATCATGGCACAGCGACCTCAACGAAATTCGCGCGGGCAGTTTCTGCCCCAATCTCAACAGTCCCGCGGGTCTTACCGATCGCAACAAGCCCGAACTGCGACCAATCGTTCGCAACGCTCGTGTGGCAGCGCGACGGGCGCGGTCCTTTCGCTGCTGGCCGGTGCGGGTGTTGGCGTGGCGATGATGTATTTGTTCGATCCGGAAGAAGGCGAACAGCGAAGAAGACGCTTGGCCAATCGGTCGGCGCAGTTGTTGGAGTCCTCAAAAGACTTGGCCTACGAAACCGCGCAAACGGGGAGCAGTGCAGCCCAATCGATCGGTTCGCGTATCGCCGGCGCCGCATCGCATGTGGCTGGATTGGCAACAGACTATGGGTCGCGCGCAGCATCGCACCTTTCTACCGGCGGCGTCGACCTCGTTGAGCGCGCCAGAGAAAGCCTGCCAAGTCTCACCGGCCTGCGCGAATCTGCCAGCGACGCGAAACATCGCGTGAACCTGGCGCTGGGTCGCGAGAAGGAACACCATTACGTTGGCCAGACTGCTTGTGCCGTCGGTTCGCTGGCGCTGGGCGCCGGGTTGCTTTGGATGTTCGATCCGCGTCTCGGACGATCGCGCCGCACCTGGCTCCGCGACAAGGGCATGCACTGGATGCGAGAAAGCGGCGACTTCTTCCGCTATGCCGGCACCCACGCCGCCAACCGCATCCGCGGAACGGTGGCCGAGACGCGCGGGTACTTCCGAGGAAATGAACCAGTCGATGATGCGAAACTGTCCGCCCGCATTCGCTCTGAGCTCGGGCGGGTGGTCGAGGACGCCCACGCTGTTGAGGTCGTCGCGCAAGATGGTTACATCACCCTGCGCGGCACGGCCGACGGCGCGGAAATCACGTCCGTCGCCAGCCTCATCCTCGGCATTCGCGGCGTGCGGGGCTTCGACAACCAGCTGCGCGCCCACGGCAACCCCACGTCGGCGACTCAATCGTCGCCGGTGTGAGCTCGCACGCTCAGGCAAGATTCGAGATTTGTAAGATCGAGGCGGTGATTGATGACATCAATCACCGCCTCGCTTCTTTTCGCACCGGCCTAACGCATGGCCCGGCCGACAGTTGGGCCAGTCGCGGAAATCCTCGCGGATTTCGGTTCACTCGAACGTAAACGTTGACGTAGAATCATCGCATCGCCACGCGGTCTACGCGTGCTCGCGGCGGGCTCGCCAACGATCCACCGGCGAACGCTCGCATCACTCGCCAATATCCAGATTCACGTCCCACTTACCCACCGGAGAACCATGCGATAGCGCGAAAATTGTGTCGACAACGAAGCCGTTCAGGGACAATGCAACTGTTTGTACAACACACGCAGCGGCAGACAGTTACAAACGAATCGTGCTCTGGGGAGGTGAAAGAGGAGCATCGAATCCAGCGGAACGAAGCCGTTTTGCAAGCGGACCCAAAAACCAGGTGCGAGACACTTGCCGACAGGCTTTTCTCGGACCCTGCGGCACTGGAAACGGGCCACTGTCACGAGTAAGGTTCGGTCGATAAATAAGATCGATTCGCACCCGTGCGCGACGGGCAACAACGCGCCGGTTCGCGACGTACTAAAAACCAGATTACGCACGCACAAGCGCGGGAAGATCTATGCAAACTGTCGTTCACGTTACGCACGAAGCAATCCAGAAGATCGGCGGCATCGGCGCGGTGCTGCACGGGCTGCTGACCAGCCGCAAGTATCTCGACGCCGTGCCGCGCAACATTCTCGTCGGCCCGTTCTGGCCCGGCGATGAAACCGGTGAGAAGCGACTCGGGCCACAGGGCGAGGTGTTGTATTCATCACTCGACGCGATCAATCGTACGCCGATCTCCGGGCGCTTCCGCGAGATCGAACAGGAATACGACGTCGGCATCGTGTATGG
>JACMJD010000378.1 GCA_014380825.1 Phycisphaerae bacterium
ATCATATGGGCGACCGCGTTTCCGCCCGCTCCGCCGACCCCGATGATGCTGATTCTTGGGCGCAATTCGTCGGCGGTCTCGATCTGAACTGGCGTCATGGCGATCTCCCCGGACCTGCTACAATTGTCGTTGCGACTCGCAGCATTGGTTCGTGATCAATGAATGCTCTTGATTCGATCCGACGCCCATAACGTAATAATACCGGGCCGCCCTGTTCAAATTTAACTAGTTATCCTCATTAAGTCCACATCGGATCATTGAACAAGTGGATGCTGTCACGGCCGAGTCCAGGAAATACTGGGGCAAAGCTATTCAAATTGCGGACCATGAGATTATTAAGTCCGTATCGGATAAGGGGAGCTAGGCCATCGCGTCAGTCGGGCGACGGTTTATCGCACGCTGGCGCACTTGCAGGATGCGGGCATTTGCCGGCAGGTGTTTTTCGACAACAAGCAGTCGTACTACGAAGTGATCGCCGGGCGGCAATCGTACGATCATCTGATCTGCGTTGAGACGGGCCGCGTGATCGAATTCAACAGCGACAAGCTACGCGCCCTACGCGATGAGATCTGCAAAGAGCACGGCTTCACGCCGCTGTCACACCAGTTTCACGTTTTCGGAATCAGCAAGCGTTCTGCGGACGGCGGAAAAAAAGATTAGCCACAAAGGCACGAAGACACGAAGGAATTACAGGATCAGTTGTTCTTGAATTCCCTTTGTGCCTTCGTGCCTTTGTGGCTCAAATTCTTTGAATGGAAAACCGCGCGTTCGCGCGGACGTCCGTTAACAAGTTGAAGAAGGAAGATCGCTTTGCCCTAACACAGGGCGATGAACGTCGCGAGGGTCAGGATCGCGATTCGGAACTTCTTGTCCCAGAAGGCGGGGTTGTTGAGCATTTGCATCACGGATAGGCCTCAATACACCTTGAACAACGGCCATGCCATCAGCAGCCGCAGGTGGACTATAGCGGTCTATCCGGCCTCCACCCAAGCGGAGGCCGTGTTTATCGACACCCGACACCCTGACTCCCGGCTGGCCGCCCGTGAGGGATATCCCGGATGATGCCCTGAAGCATCGCTGAGGCATCATCGCAGCGGCGTCGTGCATCCCGTTAGCACCAAGCCGCAATGGTCTGAAACCGCGCATGCATCTGACAAGCTGTCGCCAACCGAAACCTCGCAACGCCGAAAGCACCGGCACATCGAATGCTAGGTTGCCGAACGTTGCTCTTCTTCGAGATGGCTCAATATTTGCGACAAGAAAGCGGTTGCCGAGGGTTTAGACGCAACCGGTAAGGTCCTGCAACGTAGAATACTTATGTCAAAGTTGTATTCACCAACTGATCCCACGCCCCTGGCAAACCGCCCTGGTACGCCGTCGGGGGACGCGCTAAACGTCCGACAACAATTCAATAATCTCCATCAGGCGATTGTGTTCGCTGATGCAGCCGTGGTGACCTCCCTTCCACGCGGAAGTCTGCAGGTTGCGCACCCGCAGAACGTCAGCGACTCGCTGCTCAAGAGTTATCTCAAGGAATACAACACGCACGATCGGCCGGCTTGGGAAGCGATCACGCGCCAGCAAGCGGTGACCGCCGAACAATGTTGGCCAGAGGGACGCTACGAGACGTCGCCCTACTTCGCCGGCCTATTGCGCGGCAACGGTCTGCGCTACGTGATCGCCGCGCCGCTGACGGCGCCGGTGATCGACGGCTACGCCGGCGCGGTCGAGCTGTTCCGCACCGAAGAGCAGGGACCGTTCTCGCCTGAAGATCTGAACGCGCTGACCGAGTTCGCGCGCGATCTGGATCGCGTGATCGAACGCGACCGCGAAGCTCGCCGAGGCGAGGCCGGCGCGCGATCGATCCCGATGAGCCATCGCACGACATCGCGGCAATTCATTTTCGATTCGAAGCTGAACGTGTGCGTCGGCGAAGAAGCGTTCAACGCGCTGGACGCGAGCCTGCAGAACAACATTCTCGATCTGGCGCGGCAGCGCTTTGGCCAGGTGAACGGCAAGCAGTTGTCGACCGATCGCGTCTCACTGCCCGTTGCCAGCGGCGACCTCTGGAACTTCCGCGTGGTCACGCACAGCACGTATCCGGCGCTGGGCGACGGCCCGTTCGTCTTCTTCTGCATCCAACCCGACTGCGCCGACTGGGGCCTGCTGCGCCCGGAAGATTTCGACGCTGATCAAGAGCTAGCCCGCCTGATCCCCGCATTGACTTTCATGCAGCAGGAATTCCACCGTGGCCCGACGCTCCAGGAGATCGCCAAGACGGTGCATTTGAGCCCGTTCCACTTCCACCGAAGGTTCACGGAACTGCTCGGGATTACACCCAAGCATTTCTTGCTGGATTGCCAAATCGAACAGGCCAAGGAGCAGCTGGTTGCCCGTGAAAAAGAACTGAGCGAAATCGCCACGGCGTGCGGCTTCGCGCACCAGAGCCATTTTACGAGCAGATTCAAACAGGCCACGGGTTTGACGCCCACGAGGTGGCGACGATTGGCGAATGAGGCAGCGAGGTAGTTTTCATGGAAACTATCTCGGTTAATCTGCGCATGATCTAGCGCCTTCTTCAGCTTCGCTGAGGAAGGCGCCTTCGTTCCTTCGGCGAGAATCCCGTGTATTTCAAGGGCGCGCATCGCGTGAAAGCGCCAATCGTCGTTTAGCCGTCGCATCCGCGCCACGTCTTTCGCCTCCTGCGGAAAACACGCGGCGTGGACGCCGCAGCTAAACAAGTTCCTTTCCGAACGCTCCTGCACATCACCAAGGCTCTTTCAAATCGGTTGAAACGAAGCCACCGTTTTGTCTCCTGCTTATGGTTTGATATGACTACGCGCGTGAGCACCATCGCATCATCCGTCCGCACGCTGGCCGTGGGGAGCGTAAGCTTCTTGAACGCTCGGCCGTTGATTTATGGCCTGGAATCGGCGGACGATCTGAAGCTGTCGCTGGATGTGCCGGCGAAGTTGCTTGAGGGGTTGCGAAGCGAGCGGTACGCCGTCGCGCTGTTGCCGGTGGTTGATTATCAGCGGATGGAGAACCTGTGCATCGTGCCCAGCGGCGGGATCGGGTGCGATGGGCCGACGATGACCGTTCGGCTGTTCAGTCAGCAGCCGATTCGTGAAACGCGCGTGCTGGCGTGCGATCCGGATTCGCACACGTCGGTGGCGCTGGCGCGGATTATCCTGTCGGAGAGATTCGGCATCTCGCCAGAGTTCATCGATCTGCAGGACTCGTGCGGCGGGGCGGGTGAGGCGCGGCTGCTGATCGGCGACAAGGTCGTCTGCGAAGAGCCAGCCGGGTTCGAGCATCAGCTGGACCTGGGCGCGGCGTGGAAGGAAATGACCGGCCTTCCATTCGTGTTCGCGGTGTGGATCGCCCGACAGAAAGACAGCAAAGGCGGAATCGATCTGGGCGATCTGCCCGCGCGACTAAGCGAAGCGAAGCGCGCGGGCTTGGCGAACGTGCGCGAGATCGTCACCAAATACGCCATCCCGCGCGGTTGGCCGGCGGGAATGGCGCTTCAGTATCTCACGCTGTACCTGAAGTACGACATTGGCCCGACGCAGCTACAGGCGATTTCTCTGTTTCACGAGAAAGCGGCGGGGCACGGAATCATTTCTGCGAATCCGGCGCCGCTCCGTTTGTATCGCGCGAGCTGACCGCGCTTGCGGATCCGCGCGAGTGCGTGCGCGCTATGTCATCCTGAGCGTACACGCGAAGGATCTAGCTTCGCATGTGAGGCTAGATCCTTCGCGGAGTACCGCTCTGGATGACAATCTCTTCTAGCGAGCGCGCGTCTGTCGTCGTCGCATCATTCCCGCGCCGACGATTCCGATCATCGCCATGCTCGTCGGTTCCGGCACCGGCGTGATGTTCAGGTTATCGATCATCCCGCGCGGCACTGTGTAGTTGCCGTTGAGCGTGGCGTAGAGGTGCAGCGAATCGAACTCGACTCCGCCGACGCTCATTGTTTGGAACGTCGGGTTGTCGCGACCGGTGGTCGGGCCGGCGATCGTAAATGTGTCGCTGGTGACGACCACGTTGTTCTTCACGGCGTCCAAGTGATACACGATGCCGCCCCACGGGCCGTTCTCGTAGAAGGCGATGTCGAAGCTCGCCGCGCTGCCACCGCCGGCCACGTCCATCCAGACCGACGCGAGCGCGCCGATCGAGAGGTTGTCGCCGTTGATGAACGTGTTGCCGAACGTCAGCGAGTTGATCGCGCTGCCGTACGTCGGGAACCCGTCGTAGAAGAGCGTGGCGTTCTCGACGATCGTCTGATCGCCGTTGTCGGTCGGCCCGAACGGTTCGCCGTCGGCGTAGAAACCGCTGACGTTGTTCACGTCGCGATAAGTCACGCCGTTGTGCGTGAAGGTCGCGCCGAGAAATCCTTCGGACAAATCTTCATAAGTCGACACCGGCCGCGCGCTGGCAAGCGAAGACGCGCCGAACAGTGCGACAGCCACGGCACAGAAAGCGGGGAACTTGATGCGATGATTCATGACTCCAACTCCCATAGCTCGAAGAAAACGTCGAACAACATGAACGACGAGGAACAGCTTTGGAAAAACTACGGCGCCGGCGGCAAATCGTGCCGCAACATCACCGAAGCGGGGATCGGCGGATAACGCATCCGCACGCGATAGACTTCAAAATCCTTCGCGTTCCAGCCGGTCTGCTGAAACACGGTTTCGAGAATGTCGCCGTAATCCGGAATGTCCGCCGTGCGCACGCGGTCGAGGCCGCGACCAAGTTGCTGGAGGCGATCGCCAACTGGCAGCAGGTCTCGCGCATCCTGAGTAGTGGGGGAGATCAGTTCGCCGAACACGCACAGCTCGCGCCGGGCGCCGGGGAACAGATCGCGGTGGACAAAGTGATCGGTAATGAGCAGTTCGCCCGGCGTGCGCACGCCGGTGCCGAACAGCGCGGTCTCGCCCGGCGTGGTCTGATGCGCCGGCGCGACTTCGCGCAGGATCTCGCCGGTGATAACGGTGCTCGCGCCGGTTTGACCAACCGGGCCGGGCAGCAATTCGTCTTCGAGCATTCCCTGCTCGCCCAGCCGGCGCTGCACGGGCGGCAGCGGTTGCGAGCAGAAGCGTTCCATGATCGGCACGCCAAGCTGGCGCACCGCGGGCGAATCGAGCAAGGCGGTGCGGTTCGGCGCGCGCTGCACGCCGTCGTCAGTCTGCACCACCGATTGCGAGAACGGCCAGCGCACGTTCGAGCGCGTGCGCACCAGGCCGATCAAACCCTGGATGCGCACCATGTCAAAGTAAGGCGTTCGCGCCGATGGCGCGAGAATGATCGTGGCCAGCAGGCGCTTGGCGCGCACGCCGAAGATGTAGCTGTTTCCGGTGAACGCCTGCTTTCGCCAGCGCGCTTCGGTGTCTTCATCAGGCGGACCGTTGCCGCGCGCTTCGACAAGCATCTCGAGCATCTCGCGGTCTTCAGCGTGAGTCGCGATGAGCTGATGAAACTGCGAAACGGTTTCCGTGACTTTGTCGAGCAGTTCCTTCGAGACGCCGCGCAACCGGGCGGACTTGATCCAGACATCCAGCCCGCGCGCGTTCGGCAGAAACTTGACCGCCGACATCGGATCGTCAGCGAACGCGACGTTCCACAGTTGCCACCCGAGCTTGCGGTGGATGCCGAACGAATCGGTGACGTCCTGGGCGCGCGACGACCCGCCACAGACGACTTCGATGGCGGCCGCGACGTTGCGGCGCAGATCGGTGACGACCGAAGCGATGTCGCGTGAGAAGTCGGCGGAGATTTCGGGATCCGATAGCCGCGAGGTCACGATGGAAGACAGGTTACATCGGCGTCAGGCAGTTTCAAGGAAAATTTCGGAAATTAGTGCAAGACTTTTTTGTAAGGTGGTAATGGATTGGCTTGAATGTACTTATGATGATTGAGACTTCCGAGTCTTCTTCTTCAACGCGTCGATCAACGCCGCTTCGAGCGCCTGATCCCGGCCAGTCGGGTACCAGTATCGGGCGGGAAGCATCACGCCTTCATCGCTCTCCCGGGTGCCTTGCGGACGCTCGCGGGTGCGAACCGGACGACGGAAGACGCCTTGGTAGTTCACGACCGAAGTGATGCGCTGCTCGGTAATCGACTGCCGTTCGACCAGCACTTTCGGGAACACCTTGAACGCGCCGTCCGGCGCGGCGACGAACTCAAACCGAATCGTCCGCCGAATCGTCGCCGTCGAACTTTCGGCCAAGTCGTCGACGCTGCGGATATCCGATCGCCAGAATTCGAACCATTGCCCGCTCGTCAGCGGCAGGGTCGTCATCAGGCCGGCGCGATAATCCATGCGGTCGACCGTGAACCCGAAATCGCGCGCGGTATCCTGGGCGGCGCTCCACAACCGATCGAAATCGCGCGCGCTCACCGACAGCGCCGCGAGATCCAGCCAGTAACTCGGCTGCGTCGTGGCGGGATCGACATCGGTTGCGACTTCAGTGATGCCAGATTCGGCGGGACTCACGCCGGACGCACAACCACCGAACAGCAGTGGGAGCAGCGCCGCGCCGACAATCGCAGATCCTCTGATCTGCGACGCCGCAAGCGGCGGCATGACATGGTTGTCGCCGCGCTCTGGTCGAAGTCTCGTCACCTACGCCTCCGTGATCGTTACCGGCTGCACCAACGGATTCTCATCACCGACCGTGTGGATGATGACCGAGTTCATCGTGCCCGGCGAACCCATGGACGAGCCGGCGACGATGATGATCCGCATGCCGGGCGTCGCGAACTTTCGTTCCTGCACCAGCGCGTCGATCTGAGCGACGAGCGAATCCATGTCAGCAGGCGGCGGCGATTCCTGCGGGATCACGCCGTAATGCAGCGCCATTCGCCGCAGCGCGCGATGATCGTTCGACAGCGCGATGATCGGAATCGAAAAACGATTCTTGGAAAAGATGCGCGCCGTCGCGCCGCTGGGACTGTAAACGACGACCAGCTTGATCGCCAAATCGTTTGCGATCTGCCGCACGCCCCGCGCGGTGGCGGCCGAGAGGTGCATCGTCTTCAGCTTCACCGCCGTCTCGTTGCGCGGCGGTTGCGACGCGAGATATTCTTCGGTCACCTCCGCGATATGCGACATCGTCACGACGGCGCCAATCGGAAACTTCCCGACCGATGTCTCGCCGCTGAGCATCACCGAATCGGTGCCGTCAATGATCGCGTTCGCGACGTCGCTCACCTCGGCACGCGTGGGCGAGGCGTGCTCGACCATGCTCTGAAGCATCTGCGTCGCCACGATCACCGGCTTGGCGGCGCTCAGGCATTTGATGATCAGCTCTTTCTGCACGATCGGGACGCGCGCCAGGTCGATCTCAACACCCAGATCGCCGCGGGCGATCATCAGGCCGTCGCTGACTTCGACGATCGCGTCGATATTCGCCAGTGCCTCGGCCTTCTCGATCTTGGCGATCACGTGAATGTCGCTGACGTGGTTTCGAAGGTGTTCGCGCAACAGTTTGATGTCGTCTGCCGAGCGGACGAACGAGAGCGCGAGATAATCCAGATCGTTTTCGATCGCCCAGTTCACACATTCCCAGTCGCGATCGGAAATCGACGGGAGCGAAACGGTCGTGTTGGGAAGGTTGATTCCCTTGGCCGTCTTCAACACGCCGCCCACCGTTGTGCTGCAGCGAAGCTCATCTTTGGTTTTGTCGGTGCAGATGAAGCGAATGAGCCCGTCTTCGACCAGCAGGCGATCGCCGACTTTCACGTCGTCGATCAGCGCCGGATACGTCGAGCTCACGCACTTGGCGCCGCCGGTGATCGCCTTGCGCTGGATGACGAGCTGGTCGCCCACGTCCATCGGCATGCCGCCGGTCTCGCGTTCGTCAGCAATCGCGCCGAGCCGAATCTTCGGCCCGCACAAATCGCCCAGCACCGCGACCGGCTGCATCCACCGCGCGGCTGCTTCGCGAATATTCCGCAGCATCAGCAAATGCTGATCGAGCGTGCCGTGCGAGAAGTTCAGCCGGCAGGCGTCGCAGCCGGCCTCGAACAGCCGAAACAGCGAATCGGCATCGCTCGTCGCGGGACCAAGCGTCGCGAGAATCTTCGTGCGGATCGTCACGGCCGAGAGTTTAGCCATTTCGCGCGAGATCGCATTACCGGTGCGAAGCGATTGAGAAGTTATGGGAAAGAGCGGCGCCCAAAAAACGCGAAACAGCCTTCGTGTAGCGGCGAGCTTGCTCGCCTTTTCGCTCACCCCGTCACGGC
>JACMJD010000379.1 GCA_014380825.1 Phycisphaerae bacterium
CTTACGAGGTGGAGTATGACTACGCGAAGATGAAAGGGAAGGTCACGCGCGAGTCGATCGCCAGGGGGCCTAAGAGCCTTTGGCGGTATAAGGATCTGCTGCCGGTGGATAAGCCGGTGACGGGGTTTCATTCGGGGTTCACGCCGCTGAAGCGCGCCGACCGTCTTGCCAAGGAACTCGGCTGCAAGCAGCTTTGGATCAAGGATGATTCGTGCAACTATCCGACTTACTCCTATAAAGAGCGCGTCGTCTCGATCGCGGTGAGCAAAGCCATCGAGTTTGGCTTTGACACCGTCGGCTGCGCCAGCACCGGCAACCTCGCCAACTCGACCGCAGCGCATGCCGCCCAGGCGGGGATTCGCTGCTTCGTCATGATCCCGCACGATCTGGAGCAGGGCAAAGTGCTCGGCTCGCTCGTGTTTGGGCCCACCATGGTTCGTATTCGTGGAAATTACGACGACGTCAATCGCCTTTGCACGGAGATCGCCGACAAGTACGGCTGGGCGATCGTGAACGTGAACCTCCGTCCGTATTACACGGAAGGCGCCAAGACGTTTGGTTTCGAAATCGCCGAGCAGCTGGGCTGGAGACTTCCGCAGCACACAGTCGTTCCAACCGCGGGCGGTACGATTCTGCCCAAGATATACAAGGCTTATCGCGAGTTCATCGAGCTTGGATTGGTTGAAGACAATTCTCCCAAGATCTATTCCGCGCAGGCGGCTGGTTGCAACCCGGTGGTGAAGGCGATCCATAAAGGCGTCGACATCATCGAGCCACAGAAGCCGAACACGATCGCCAAGAGCATCGCGATCGGAAATCCGGCCGACGGGTATTACGTCTACCAGACGATCAAAGATTCCGGCGGGTGGGGCGAAAGCGCGAGCGATCGCGAGATCGTCGATGCGATCAAGCTGCTGGCCAAAACCGAAGGCATCTGGACCGAACCCGCCGGCGGAACCACGCTGGCGGCGGCGATCAAGCTGATCGAATCGGGCCGCATCCCGCGCGATGAGTCGATCGTCGTCTCGATCACCGGCAACGGTCTGAAGACGGTCGAGTGCGTGCGCGATGAGCTGATTCAGCCGCAGGTCATCGAACCGAAACTCTCGGCATTCGATGCGGCGCTCGAGGAATCACGCGAGGTCGCAAACGTCGCATGAACCGCTGCATTGATCGAACCATCTTGGCAATCACCCTCGTCGCGGTGTGCGGCGCGACGACCAAGCCGTCGGATGTTCTCAACACCGCCGTCGCCGCGCTCGTGGTGGAGTATCAGGCGGTGCTGAAGGATCCGGAGAAACCGATCCGAGTTGAATGCGATTTTTTCAAGCAGAACCCGCCGTCGGTCGCGATTACGCAGGCGAACATCCTGCCGCTGCTCGAACGCACCGGCGGCGACGTGCGCGTCGAAAGCTACGTGAAGTGGCAACTGCTTTCGGCCTTCGACGGAAAATTCGACGAGGCGATCGAATCCCGCGCCATCAACATATATCGACGCGCCGCGAACCTGATGTTGCGACCGGGCGTCTCGGAAACCGATCGCATCGAGCTCGACAAAGCCGCAAAGGGACAGCTTCAGGATTCGCTCGATCGCGTCGATCAGAAACTGATGGACGCCGTCGGCAAGTTCAACGCGTACAACGCCCAGCTCCTGCGATATCGAAACGACCTCTACGCCCGGCTGCCCGTTCGATACGAGTCGCTCCTCGCCGGCCTCGACGATGCGGCCCAGCGACTGGCGAATGGGATCGACGACATCGACACCAAGCCGTTCGTCGCAACATTGATCGCCGACACGCGAACCTGGGCGGCGACCAAGCCCGATGCGAGGCAGCTCCACACGATCGGCCGCGGCGTCAGCAAACTCGCCAGCGCCAAGGGACCCGTGCTTTACGGCGCGGTGGGCTGGAGCGCTCGCGAACAACGGCTCGTCTGGACTCGCTCGCAGCGAGACCTGAACTTCAACGGCGAGCTCCAACAACTGGCAAATGAACTGAATCATTCGACGCGGGCATCAAAACCAGACTAGAATGACCAACCGCGCTCCGCATCGTGAAGGAAGAACCATGGACGTGAAAGTTAGAATCCCCTCGCCGCTTCGCAGTTACACGAACGGGGTGGACGTGATCGAAACCCAGGGCAACAACGTCGGCGAAGTGCTGACGAACCTGAAAGGGCAAGCGACCGGAATCGAAACGCGCCTCTTCAAAGCGCCCAATCAGTTGAACCGTTTCGTCAACATTTATCTGAACGACGAAGACATCCGTTTCCTCAGCAATCTGGATACGCCGGTGAAGCAGGGCGACGAGATCAGCATCGTTCCCGCGATTGCAGGTGGATGAGCGCTTCCACGTTTAGCCGCGTCTCTTGCGACGCGCGTCTTCGAATGTCAAAAACCTCCAGGCGTTACTGGCTCACCTTCCCCGGTTCGACCGAAGTCGAACAGCCGATCATCTGGCAGATGAGCCGCAAGTTCCCCGATGTCGCGTTCGACATTCGTCAGGCCAGCGTGAAGGACGCGATCGGCATCATGGCGGTGTTGCTCAGCGGCGAAGAAAAAGAAATTGAATCGGCGATCGAATTCGTCCGATCTAAAGGTATTACCGTAGAACCGATCGAAAAGAGCGTTGTCGAAGGTTAGTTCCCTCCCGCCTCGAAATCCCTCAGTTCTCACTCTCACTCAGAAAGCATTACACTCGCCGCTCGCAATATAGAAAGACCGCGCGCGCCGGGACCCGACCGAAAGTCATTGAACATGTCCAAGCATCTACAAGAACGTATTCTCACTCATCTCAAATCCGAAACCTACCGTCCGCAAAAGCGGCGGCCACTCGCAAAGCAATTGAACGTCGCCTCCGAAGAGGAATATCAGGCGTTCAAACAAGCGCTGCGCGTGCTGGTTGAAGAAGGGCGCGTCGTTTACGGCGGCGGGCAGACCATTGTGCTGCCGAGCAGTCACGGACCGCGCGACACGTTCGTCGGCACGTTTCGCCAGAACAAGCGCGGCTTCGGGTTCGTCGTGCCGACCGATCCGGAAAGCCATGAAGATCTATTCATCGCGCCCGGGGACAACAACGGCGCGATCACCGGCGATGTGGTACGCGCCAAAATCACCAACAAATCCTGGCGCGACGGCAAGCCGATGTGGAGCGGGAAGATCATCGAGATCATTACGCGCACGAACAAACGGTTCGTCGGATCGCTGCAAAAAACCGGCGCCGTCTGGATGGTCTATCCGGATGGCAACACGCTGACCGAACCGATCCTCACGCCTGATGCTGCCGGTCGACACATCAAGCCTGGCACGAAGGTCGTCGTCGAATTGACGACGTATCCAGGAGAAGGTCAGCAAGCACAAGGCGTGATCACCGACGTGCTCGGCGCGGCCGGCGAGAAGGATGTCGATCTCAAAACCGTCATCGTTCAGTTCAACCTGCCGGGCGAGTTTCCCGCCGCCGCGCAGCAGCAGGCGCGCGAAGCGGTCGATTCGTTCGATCCGAGCGACGAAGCGCATCGCCGGCTCGACCTGACGGACGAGACGATCGTCACAATCGATCCGCCCGATGCGAAGGACTACGACGACGCGATCAGCCTGAAGCAGCTCGACAACGGC
>JACMJD010000380.1 GCA_014380825.1 Phycisphaerae bacterium
AATCCTCGCGACCCAGCGACGAGATCAAACTGTTATCCGCCGTGATGATCGCATCCGCGAGGTCGCGCTTCGTTTGCTGAAGCTGAAGCACTTTCTCTTCCACCGTATCGCGCGCGATCAGTCGATACGCGAACACTCTTCGCGTCTGGCCGATTCGATGCGTGCGGTCGATCGCTTGCGCTTCGACGGCCGGGTTCCACCACGGATCTAACAGGAACACGTAATCGGCCGCCGTCAGATTCAGGCCGACGCCACCGGCTTTCAGGCTGATCAGGAATAGCTTGCAGTTCTCGTCGGATTGGAATCGTTCGACTCTCGCCTGGCGGTCGCGCGTTTTGCCGTCGAGATATTCGTACGGAGTGCCGGCGTCGTCCAATCGTTTTCGGACGATCGCGAGCATGCTGGTGAATTGCGAGAACACGAGCGCCTTGTGCCCCTCCGCCAGCACGTCTTCCAAATTCAGCATGAGCGCATCAAGCTTGGCGCTGGTTTCGCCGACGCGGGTTTTGTCGATCAAGCCCGGATGACACGCTGCTTGTCGAAGTCGAAGCAGCGCTTCGAGCACCTGGATCTTGGATTTATTTAGTCCGACCGTCGCGATTCGGCCAAGCAGCGCCTGGCGATAATGCTCGCGCAGCTCGTCGTAGAGCTTGCGTTGTTTCGGCTCCAGATCGCAGTGAATCGTCTGCTCGAGTTTCTCAGGCAATTCCTTCGCGACTTGCGCTTTGGTTCGACGCAGGATGAACGGACGTAGCGCGCGCGACAGAGTTTCTCGGCCTTCAAGTTCCTGGCCGTTGCCGATGAGATTTCGGAAGACCGACGCCGCGCCGAGCATGCCGGGATTGAGGAATTCGAACAGGCTCCAGAGTTCGGCCAGGCGATTTTCGATCGGCGTTCCCGAAAGCGCAAGGCGATGTTTACCGCGAAGCAGGCGCGCCGCTTTCGCGGCCTCGGTGTTGGCGTTCTTGATCGCCTGCGCTTCGTCGAGAATCACATAATCGAACGTGATGTCCTTGAAGAATGCGGCGTCACGTCGAAGCGTGCCGTAGGTGGTGATGACCAAATCGTGCTGCGAGAAATGTTCCACCTCGCGGGTGCGGTTGATGCCGCTGTGATCGAGCAGGCGAAGCTGGGGCGCGAAGCGATTCGCCTCGGCCATCCAGTTGAACACGAGCGATCGCGGCACAACGACCAGCGACGGCCCGCTATTCGCCTGCCGTCGCGCTTCGAGCAGCGCGAGCACCATGACCGTTTTGCCCAGACCCATGTCGTCGGCGAGACATCCGCCGAAGCCGAATCGCTCGAGGAACATCAGCCAGCCAAGGCCGTCGTTCTGATACGGGCGCAGTGTTCCGACAAATCCAGCCGGTGCTGGAATCGGCTCGATCTTTTCGAACGCGCGAAGCTCCTGCCGCGCGCGGGTGAACGTTTCGTCGACGCGCGCTTCGGGCATGGCCATCAGCAGCGCATCGAGCAATCCGACCTGTGCCCGCGCGAAACGCAGCATGTCGCCGTCGGCTTCGCCAACACCAGCGAGCGGCGCGTACTTGTTCAGCCATTCCATCGGCATCAGGCCGACGGAGCCGTCGTCGAGCTTGATCGTGCTTTCGCCGCGCTGCACGGCCGCGAGGAGTTTCGGCAGCGTGACGATCTGGCCTTCAAACTCCACGCCGCCGTTCAGCTCGAACCAGTCGATGCCGGAGCCAACTTGGATCTTGATTTCACCCGGCCGGCGATAGAGCGAGCCCTCGGCCTGCACGTCCCAGCCTTCGAGCGTCAGCGCCATCACCGTCGGGTGAAGTTTCGATGTCGGCAGCACGAGCCGCGAGCCGTTCATCGTCCATTCGTTTCGCACGCCGAGCGTGGTGAGGCGATTCATCGCAAAGCGCTCGCCGTCGCGATTTCGGCGGATCAGTTTGCGGGTCGCCGCCTCGTAAATCGCGCCGTCGATATCCGCCTGTCCGACAACGTGGCCCGCGTATTCGAAACTGATTTCGGCGAGCAATTGCTCATCCTGGCGCGAACGATTTCGCCGCAGCGTGAGGCGCGGCTTCATCACGCCATCAACCGGTTCGATGTTGATGCTCGGATGCAGATCGAGCTTGGGCAATCGCGGAAGCGCGGCCAACTCGCGAACGAGTTCTTCCGCCTGCGCGGGCGCGGCGTGAATCGCCTGACCTTCCACGATCGCCTGAAAAATCGGCCACGCCCCACCGTGGTTGAATCGCTCGATGCGATCGCCCATCAGGAACAAGCCCTCGGCCAGCAGCATTTTCGGCTGCGTGAGCGTCATGCGCTCCGCATCGGCTCCCTGGCCGCGACGAAGCGAACCGCTGAGCGCGACGCGCTCGCCGTCTTCGCGCGGCGCGACTTCGAGCACGAATTCCCATGGCGCGCCTTCGTCCCATTTCAGCGGCACGAATTGATCGCCGCTTTCGTGCACGCCGCAGCGACCGGTGCCGCACATGAGCTTCAGCGTCGTGTCGTATGCGATGCCGGGAATGGTAAATCGGCGAACGCTGCCGCCCATGTAATAGGTGTATGCATCACGCGCGCCGACCAGCATCTGCGCGATCACGCGATCGGTTTCATCGGGTGAATTCATCCACTGCGCAATGTCGAGCGCAAATTGCTTGGGGCGGTCCCAGCCGCCGTCGCGACGACGCTTTTGCGTCGCCAGCTCGACGATCATCCCAGTGCCTTCGGCGTGCGTTTCCGGCAGATCGATTAGGTACACGATCCGCCGATCCATTGGAAACGGCGCCGGCGTCGTGGGCACGAGCGCAGCCTTGGGCTGCGCGGCGCTTCGGATTCGACGAAGCGCGGTTTTCCAGCCCGGATGCTTCGACGATGTCTCGTTCATCTGCCGACGCAGATCGTCGATCGACGGCTTTTGCGTCGAGTCTTGGTCGACAGTTAGATCGCCGTTTTCGCCTTCATCGCTCTCCGGAGCGTCATCCTCGGCGTCGCCGCTGGGGTTTTGCGGTTCATGTTCCCGCTCGCCGAGCAAACCTTCGCGCTCGGACTGGAGGATGGTCGCCCAGATGTGCTTGCATTCGCCCCACTGCTCGTAATACGGGCAGGAGCATTCGTTGGTGAAATCGTCGTCATCGAAGTCGATCTCGACGCGATAGACGCGCCCGCCGGTGACCTGCGCGCGAACGCGTCCGGGCTTGGCATCGACGATGCGGACCGCGCCGCGGACAAAATAGTCCGTGCCGCGCTTGCGCACCTCATGCGAGAATTGTTCAACCAGAGAATTGAGAATGGACATCAAATTTCGCTCTACCAATCCGGCATTGTAGGAGTGAAGGCCCCTGAGCATCGGACGAAATTTCCGCTCTGCAAGTCGGCTCACGCCAGCCGCTCGAATCGCCGACATCGCCCCCAAGCATCAGTCGGCGGCCAATTCGGCATCGCGTTCAATAGCACGTCGCGAGGAATTGTGGAAGCCCAAGCCGGTCGTTTTGCTCGGGTTGGCCACGCGTTGGGATGAAAACCCGGCGATTACCCGCTAAGATGTCAGCGTCGTACGGGGCGTAGCTCAGCTTGGTAGAGCGCCTGGTTTGGGACCAGGAGGTCGCAGGTTCGAATCCTGTCGCCCCGATTCAACTTCTCCGTCAGCATCAGATCGTTCTGTATTCCGCGTTCGCGCGGTCCCGCCTTTCGGACACAGCGCCGCCGTGCAGTTACTGCTTGTGGAACACGTAATCCAGATCCTCGTTCACGATCAATTTTGAAGAACGAAACAATGACGATGCAATCCGCATAATCCAGGTCCCCCTGCTTGGCATTGTGCTTGGCGCACCAAAACCATCGTCGATCACGAATGCGTCTCGCAAGATGAGCGCTCCGTTCATTCCTTCCAGTCTCCAGAGTCAGTCAGCGTAGTCCGTCCTGAAACAGCTATCGTCTGCGAGTAGCTGCCATCGCTTCTTAGCTCAAGCGTTTCCACGCCGTACGGGTAGTGACATACGTACCTACCGATCAGCGAGACCGGATTGCTCGGCTTGCTTGGCCAAAGTGCCAAAGTGGTTACGAGCACGAAGCTGGCGGTGATTACCACGAGTAGCAGCGGACGTGAGGACTTTGGCGAGGCTGCGTTCTGCATAGTTCCAACAACGTTGAACATGTGACTCTGGCGTCAGGATACCAAGGATGGCGCAGATTGCCGATTGCCGGGCGATCGGCCGGCTCTACGGTTTGAACTTCGATTGCTGGCCACCGAAGCTTGGTTTCTGACCGTCGAGACTCCTATCGCAGGCTTCGTGACTCTTTCGTGAACCGCCGTCCTTTCGAGCCGAGCATTTTCTTGATCGATCTTGAGTTGCACGGGCAGCTGGTCAAGCTAAGAGTCGCCAGCGCGGGCGTCATGGCTAAGATGCGGTCGTGATCAATCTTCCGCGTATCGCGCGCCGGCGTTCCAGCATCTCGGGTTGGGGCGTTTACGCTGCGCAGCCTATCAAGAAAGACACCCGCATCGTCGAATACAAGGGCCAGCTTGTCTCGCAGACGGAGGCGGCGCGGCGCGAGCGGCGGTATCTGCCCCGGCGGCGCATCTGGCTGTTCGACATCAATACCCGCTGGGCGCGCGACGCGGCGTTCGGCGGGAACATCGCGCGCTACATCAATCACGCCTGCCGCCCGAATTGCTATATCGAGGTGACCGGGCACCACATCTGGGTGATCGCGTCTCGTGATGTTCGCAAGGGCGAAGAGCTGACCTACGACTACAACACGGATGGCGAGGCCGGCATCCCCTGCCGCTGCCGTCAACGCTGCCGCGGCGTTATCTGAGCGGTCCCGGCGTGGCGCTAACCGACATTGGAGGCCTCTTGTCGACGCCGCACGATCGACCGCGCAATCTCAGGCCCGGCCAGCGGTTGGGCCGACACACTTACGTCATCCGATTGCTGCAGATTTGGGCCGCATTTACAGGGGTTTTGAGGTAGAATGAACTTGCCGCCACGCGGTCTGCGCGTGGTCGCGGCCAACTCGCTCGCTTGCTCGCTCGCCAACGTTCCAACGGCGGGCGCGATTCAAATTTTCGTGATTAGCGACCGCGGATTTCTCATCAGTTTTGACTTTGTGAAATTCCGCGGGCGAAGCCAAAGAGCCAAAGAAGATGCTGCGACAGAAGTGTCGGCCCGGCCGGTGGATGGGTGAAAAACGGAAGGAGGTGCAGCGCGAAAACATGATCGAATCGAGCGGAACGAAGCCATGCGAATCGGAGGTCAACGCGACGGGTACGCGGTGGTTGGCCGACGGCGCGATGAAGCTGCCGAAGGGTCAGGCGGTGGTCAGGCGGTGGTCCGGCGGTGGTTGGCGGAGAGTGGTCGCGGAACAGCGCCGATCAGTTCCGCTCATCCCCTTCGCACCGGCAGTTGCGCGTGCAGCTCGAAGTGTTCCATCCCGTGCGCGAACGGCCGGCCGATCCAGGATTCGAAGCAGGGCTGATCGTCGGGGACGTAGCCGCTTCTCGGCAGCCACGTGCCGAACAGCCACTGGAGCGCGCGGAGCTCGAGATCGATTCCGCCTCGCACTTCGACTTGGGCAACCGTCATCGGCGGAAATCGGAACCGGCCTACTTCGCCTTTGGCAGTGAACTTCTCCGCTACGACGGCGACGTAGTATCGGCAGTCTTCGAGGGGAACGATCTCCGGATTCTCCCATTGATATCCAAGCCATTGCCCGTCAGCGAGCGAGTGTCGCTCGGCCCAGGCGACGAGACGCTTGACGGCGCTGACAACAACCCCAGCGCGGTACGGATCGGAAACTCGGATGTACGCCACGGTGCGGGCGGGCAACGTTCGAATCTTCACTTTGAATCGGTCGGGGTTGTGCGCCGCGGGGAGACTTTTGAGATGCAACTGCCCGGTCAAGTTGTTGATGGTCAAATTGTTCGTGGCAAACTCGCCCGTCGCCGTCGCTGCGTAGAGCTTGGACCGATGGTCGTCGCCTCACGCGTCGATGTCGAACTTGCTCGCCGCCACGCCGAAGCGTTGTTTGAAGCTCCGCGAAAAGTCAGACGACGACGAAAACCCGCACGCCAACGCGATCTGCGTGAGCGACGATTTTCGCGAGTGCGACATCATGAACAGTGCTTTGTCCAATCGCAGTCGCTTGACGAAGTCGGCGACCGTTTCGCCAACCAACGCCTGAAACACGCGATGAAAGTGAAACGGCGACATCCCCGCCGCGCGAGACACGTCCGCCAATCGCACCGGCTCGCCAAGCCGGCTGACGACGTAGTCGATCGCGAGGTTGACGCGCTCGGTATAAGTCGTCGCGGTGGTGCTGCGGGTTTTTCCGGAAGTTCGCAAGATTTGTGAAGCCATCGACAAGCCGTTCTATATCATGCGTTCGATCGATATTGAAAAGGAGCATACTCGTGACACGATTCATCATCGTCGGATTGATCTGTGGCCTCGTCGGCGCCGTGACGGCGCAGAGCACCAAGCCAGGCAGCGCACCAGCAAAGGGAGACTCGAAGATGGAACTCGGCAACTTCTCGGTCAGCCTCGCGGTCAAGGATCTCGGGGCGTCACGCGCGTTCTATGAGAAACTTGGCTTTCGCGTCGTGTTCGGCAGCGATCGCCAGCACTTTCTGATCCTTCAGAACGACACCGCCACGATCGGCATCTTCCAGGGCATGCTCGAGAAGAACACCCTGACCTTCAACCCCGGCTGGGATCGGAAGATGGCAACACTCCCTGAATTTCAAGATGTGCGCGACATTCAACGGACGCTGGAGGGTCGGGGCCTTAAGCTGTCGACGAAGGCGGATGAGTCCACAACGGGGCCTGCGAGTCTGACGCTGGTCGATCCGGATGGAAACCAGATCGTGATCGATCAGCATGTGCCCGCGCCGCGCAAGTGAGTGTGCGCCCCTCCGCCGGCCGAAACGTCACTGCTTGGGCAGGTCAAAGTATTCGTTCGTCGATGCTTCCAATCGCTCGTTGATCGCTTGGCGCTCTCGGCCTCCAGGAATGTCAGCCACGCCTTGGTGTCGTCCCAGTTGGGGTTGTTGCCGACGAAGTACAGGATGCCGTGATACCAGCCGTACTTGCAGATCGGGCAGGTGCGCGTGCCCTTGTCCGGGCCCCACGCGTGGAACGGGATGAATGAGACGACGTCCTCGCCGATATTCCGTCCGGACGAAGCGGCCTTGGCGCTTGCGTGCGGATGTCCCGGGATGTTCCGCCCCAAGATGATGTTCCGCTCGCCGACGAGCACGCCGTCCTTTCTAACGAGTCGCAGCACTCCGCTGCCGCAGCGATTCTCCATGCGCAGCCGCTTCTGTGTCGTCAGGAGCGTGTCGTCGTCGAAGACGAAGTCGTCAATGTAGTACTCGTCTCTGCCGGGCTCCTTGATGGTTGCATGGACGTGGGCGGGCTCGTCATTGCTCGGATAAGTGCCCGGCCTGACCGTCTTAATCGCGTATCGACCATCCGGCCCGGTCCGCACCCATCCGCGGATGTAACCGTGCGTTTGCCCAAGCGTGTTGGGCGCCATGCTCCCTGGATTCAATCGCCGCGCGGTCGATGCAACACGCCCCTTCGTGTAAGCTCTGCCACTCGATATGACTAACGAAGTATTCTCGCGCATCGCGTGGCTGATGGTCCTCTTGTTGTCTTCGTTCGCAATCGCGGCCCCGCCGGATTTTGGGCCGAACGTCGTCGTGCTTGATCCGTCGATGACGGACCTTCAGGCTCGCATCGACGCGGTCTACGCAAAGTCCGAGGCGAACCAATTTGGATCGGAGCGATATGCGTTCCTGTTCAAGCCGGGCAAATACGATCTCGATGTAAAGGTCGGTTTCTACACGCACGTCGCCGGGCTCGGACGATCGCCGGACGATGTCGACATCACCGGCGCGGTGCGCGCCAAGGCGACGTGGATGAAGGGCAACGCCACGTGCAACTTCTGGCGCTCGGTGGAGAATTTCTCCGTCACGCCCACGCTGGAAAACAACACCAACGTCTGGGCCGTCTCGCAGGGCGTGGCGATGCGACGCGCGCACATCAAGGGCAACATCAACCTCTGGGACGGCGGGTGGTCCAGCGGCGGATTTCTGGCGGATTCGAAAATCGATGGCGTGATCACCTCCGGTTCGCAGCAGCAATGGCTGAGCAGAAATTCCGAATGGACCGAATGGCGAGGCGGAAACTGGAACATGGTTTTCGTCGGCGTGAAAAATCCCCCGGCCGGGGAGTTTCCGGAGAAGCCATACACGGTGATCGAGAAGACGCCGCTGATCCGCGAGAAGCCTTATCTCTTCATCGACGAAGCCGGCCAATATTTCGTCATGGTTCCCGAGCTACGCACCGAAGGCACGCAGGGAATCACGTGGGCAGCCGGCGCGAATCCAGGGAAGGCGATTTCGATCGACGACTTCTTCATCGCCCGCGCCGATCGCGATAACGCCGCGACGATCAACGCGGCCCTTGAAAGTGGAAAGCACCTGCTGCTCACGCCCGGGATTTATCATCTCGACAGCGCC
>JACMJD010000381.1 GCA_014380825.1 Phycisphaerae bacterium
CGAGCGAGATCATCCAGCGCTGTTCGATTCGGACGGAAGTCATCCCTCGCTCGCCGGATCGTATCTCGCTGCCTGCGTGTTCGTGGGCGTGTTGTGCGGAAAGACCGCGTTGGATAAACCGACAGCCGTCGCCGGATTGGAGGCGCGCCAGACCAAGCAGCTTGCGCAGATTGGACGAAAGACTAGTCCAGCCGCAGCGAGATGACCTTGTACGGCTCGTACGCGATCTCGATCGTCCGCGATGTGCCGGGGGCGATCGGTGACCCGGTCGGTTCCTCAAGAACGTTGCACGGCGTCGCCTTGTCGAATCGGGTGTTGAACGTCAGTCGCGCCGTTCCGCGCGCACCGTGACATTCGTACAAACGTACGATCGCCGCGTCCGAATCTTCGGCACGTTTGATCGTGTCCATCATGAGATTGGCATCATCGCAACTCGCGAAGGATTCAGTCGGCGCGGTTGCGACGAGTCGTAGCGGTGAATTAAAGCGCATTGCCTCGGCGACCACTCCCGCTTCGCGCCAGCCGGCGACGTGGGGCATGAGCGACCACGCGAATTGATGTTGGCCGCGATCGCAGGTTGGATCGGGGCTTTCCGGTGCTCGGAGCAGTGAGAGGCGCATGGTGTTGCCGAACGTGCTGCCGCCGTACTTGCTTTCGCTGAGAATCGCGCATCCGAAGCCGTGTTCCGAGAAATCGAACCACCGGTGCAGTGGCACTTCGTAGCGGGCCAGATCGAAACTCGTGTTGTAATGCGTCGGACGCTCGACGTTGCCGAACTGCATCTCGTAGGTCGCGTTCATCGATCGCGCATTGATGGGATACGCGACCTTGAGGAACGTCTGATGTTCCTGCCAATCGATGTCACAATGAAACTCGAGTCGCGGCGAATCGACGTCAAGCCGCACGGTCTGCGTGAGCGTTGAGCGCTTGCCGATCGTGTATTCGAAGCGAACTTCGACGCGGAGCGGATCGTCGCGCACGATCGATGCGCGATGCGCCGGATCGGAAACCTTCCGCGTCTCAAGGTGAAACGGATCGACATCCCAAGCATCGAAATCGTTGGGCCGATCATCGTAAAGCTCGAACACGTTTCCCGGCGCCGCCATTGTCTCGCGCGATGATGAATTGTGGACCAGGCTGACCAGCTTTCCACCCTCATCAAACGTTGCATTCAGATGCTGATTGCTCAGCACGAAGCGATTCCTTTCGTGCTTTACGTTCGCGCGCGTGCTCGAAGCACGTTCAAGCACCGCCGCCGCGAACGGTTTGGCGGCGACGAGCTGAAGCTTTCCGTCCTGCTCAATGACTTCGCGTCGCGGAACGCCGATCGTGTTGACCAGCGTCTTCCCACGTCCCGCGATCGATTCCGCCAATCGTTCACCATCGGTGAACAGATCGCGGAACTGCGCGGCGCTGTCTTCGTAGACCTCGGTGATCGAGCTGCCGGGAAGAATGTCGTGAAACTGATTCAGCAGCAGCACTTCCCAGAGTTTGTTGATCTCGGCGCGCGGATAGGACTTGGCCGGCGACATTGCGATCGCGAGGAACTCCAAGTCGTGAAGCAGATTCTCGGCCTTGCGATTGTTCCGTTTCACCAGCGATTGGCTCGTGTATGTGCCGCGGTGATATTCGAAATACAACTCGCCAACTTGCAGCGGGCGATCGGTGAGGTCTTTTTCGATCAGCTCGAAGAATTCATCGCTGGACCGCTGCTTGAGCCGTGGCAGGCCTTGCAGGTCTTCGCATCGGTGCATGACTTCGAGCATGTCTTTCGTCGGTCCGCCCCCGCCGTCGCCGTAGCCGAACATCATCACGCCGTGATGCGCGCGATCGTGATCTTTGAACAGCTTGATGTTGTCGCGCAGCCACTTGACGTGACCTTCCGGCCCGTTGGTCATCGCGTTGTACGTGTCGGCGGGCGGGAAGTGAGCGAGCACTTCGCTGCCATCGACGCCTTGCCACGTGAAGGTTCCATGCTGCGGCCGGTTGAATCGATTCCACGAAAGCTTTTGCGTAAGGAATCGCGTGATGCCTGAGAGCTGCATGATCTGCGGAAGCTGCCCGTTGTAGCCGAAGACGTCGGGGTTCCAGAATTCCTTGCAGCGCACGCCGAACTCGCGCTCGAAGTAGCGTTGGCCAAACAGGAATTGTCGGCAGAGGGATTCGCCGGATGGGATGTTGCAGTCCGGCTCGATCCACGTTCCGCCGACGATCACCCACTGTCCGCTTTTCACGCGATCTTTGATTCGCTTGTACAGATCCGGATTGCGCTGCTTGATCACGTCATACTGATACGCCTGCGAGCAGGCGAACCGGTATTCCGGATAGTCGCGCATGTAGTTCGTCGCGGTGCTGAACGTGCGCTCGCACTTGCGATGCGTTTCCGCGAGCGGCCAAAGCCAGGCGGTGTCGATGTGCGCATGGCCGATCGCGCTCACTTCGAATTGCCGCGGCGCGTTGGTGTTGTTGTAAAGGTCTTTCAGGATTTTGGCGGCTGCGGACCAAGTCGACTCATCATCGACGTCGATCTCATTGCAGAACCGATTGAGCTCCTTCAGCAGCAGGCCCGCCCAGCTCTTCTCCGAAACGTCGCCATCCTTCGCGAGTTCGGCGTACAAGCTGTAGAGCGTGAGCGCGTCGAAGTAGAGCTTCCACGCATCGGGATTGAACCGGGCAATCTCGCAGCGGCGAAGGTGATACGGACTGATCGCCGGCGAGTCGGGCATCGGTCCGACGAACGGCGCGATGCCGAACTTGCGGTTGCACGCCATCTCGATCTGAAGCTTCAGGTCGTCACCGCCTTTGGCGCGATCGAGCAGAATCGCATCGGGCCGATCGCCTGACGTCATGTTCAAACCCTGCACGCTTTTGCCGTCGATCCAGAGCGTGGCTTCGGATTGTGAATCCCAGAGCAGATCGACGCGGCTGCCTTTCCATTCCTGCGGCACCCGCGCGCTCGCCCGGAACCAGTAGGTCGCCCACTGCGGGCCGAACTGATCGCCGACCTTTGACGGCCGGAAACTGCTCAACTCCTGGGCTTGCGAATAGCTGATGCGTTCGGTGGGACCGGCAACCTCAAGTGCCGTGATGGGTTGGCGCTCAGCGTAGATCTTATCAGCCAGGCGTTGAACCAGGAGTTTGATCCGGGTTTGCGTGTAATCAGGGTGTCTAAGCATAGGACATTTCGATCTGGCGACGGCCAAGCGTTGGACTGGATTTCATTGAAATAAGCTGTAATTGCGACGATATCGCGGTTCTGCCAAGATTGTGCTTGTGACCGCGGCGCGCATGAGATAATACTATGAATGATCAGACGTTGTGTGGTCAATTGTCTTGATTTCCATTAGGCATTCCCAATGCGACGCCAGCAAGCGCGTGCAGCGACCGAAGGAAATTCCGGGGAACTGGCGGCGTGACGCCAGCGGCGGCAGCGACCGGTCGGTGGCACG
>JACMJD010000382.1 GCA_014380825.1 Phycisphaerae bacterium
CGCCGGGCAATCTGTACTACCACTTCAAAAACAAAGACGACATTATCAACTGCATCTTCCAGGAGTTCGAGCGGGAGATGGATCAGTTGCTGGCAGTGCCGACCAGGCGCTCGGCCAACGTCGAAGATGCTTGGTTGTTCCTGCACTTGCTCTTTGAGCAGATTTGGAAATATCGCTTCTTCTATCGCGATCTGAACAATCTGCTGGCGAATAATCGAACACTCGAAATCAAGTTCAAGGAACTGTTGAACGAGAAGGTGCAGGTCGCTCGCCGACTCTGCGAAGGGCTGCAAAGCGCGGGCGAACTGAGCGCGAATCCTCGTGAGCTCGAAGCGCTCGCAACCAATATGGTCGTGGTAGCGACTTACTGGCTCTCGTATTCATACGTGCTCGATCCCCGCCGCTCTAACGAGCCGGCAGTTGTCGGCGAGGCTCTGCAGCGCGGCTGTTACCAGACGATGGCCTTAACCGCGCCCTATCTGCGCGGCGACGCACGTGCGCTGTTCGAGAAACTGGCCGTCGAATATCTGGGCAACTAGCTATAACAACAGGAGACAGGGATGGCGAAGGGATGGACGAAGTTTCCACACGCAGAAGGGAAATTTGAGCACACGCGAGCGTCACTAAAGAAGTCTTGGGATCGGCTGCACAAGGGCGACGCCGAGCCATTTCCGAAAAGTGACGCTGTCGTCGACGCGTGGATCGCGTTTCATGCGGGCGATTTTCAGTCGGCTGCCGAGCTCGGCGCGAAGACGGGTGCTGATGGAATGAACGTCGCCAACAAGTCGCAGGCGATCTATGCGAATTATCTGGAAGCGAACGACAAGAAAAAGCTCGAGCTATTCGAGGAAGTCGCGTCGCGCGCCGAAAAGTTGCAGCGCGATCAACCGAAGAATGCGAACGCGTACTACTGGCAGGCCTACGCGCTGGGCCGTTACGCACAGGGGATCTCAATCGCCAAAGCACTAGCGCAGGGCATCGGAGGCAAGGTCAAGACCGCTCTGGAAACTGCGATCAAACTGGCACCCAAGCATGCCGACGCGCACATAGCGTTGGGCGCCTATCACGCCGAGGTGATCGACAAAGTGGGTGCAATGATCGGCGGATTGACTTACGGTGCGAAGAAAGACGCCGCGATGAAGAATTATCAGACGGCGCTGAAGCTCAACCCGAACTCGGCGATCGCGCGCATCGAGTATGCGAATGGACTGGTGATGCTCGAGGGCAACAAGGCGCTGAAGCAAGCCGAGCAGCTGTATGCGGAAGCTGCCGCGATGGATGCGATGGATGCGATGGAAAAACTCGATGTGGAACAGGCCAAAACCGAGATAGAAGATTGATGCTTAGAACCGCGACCCCTGTTCTTTCAAGAACTCGATCTCCTCTGCGGTCGATTCGCGCCCCAGGATCGAATTACGGTGAGGAAAGCGGCCGAAGCGCTTGATGATGTCGTAGTGCTTGATCGCCCAGGGTAACGGCTCTTCCAGTCCCTCTTTGGCCAGTTGCTCGAACAGTCTTACCGACTCGAGCTGATCGTTAAGAAACTCTGAGTGGTCGAACGGCATGTAAGCAAACCAGCGCTCGAGCGGCGCCAACAATCGGTCGTCATTTCGGTCAACAAGATTTGATGCGAGTCGCAGCGCCTGGCCGTCGCCGGCAAACGAGCGCGGCGAATCGCGAAAAATGTTGCGCGTGAACTGATCGAGCACGAGGATCGTCGCCAACGCGCCACGTGGCATGACTGCCCAGTTGTCGATCTTGCCGTTCAAAGCCGCATCGACCGTGTTGCCGAAGCGCTCGCGCACGAGCCGATCGGTCGCATCTGATTTGGTGAACCAAAGCGGCCGCGTCTTCGCATAGTCAGGGGCGCCCGGTAACCCGAACCAGAAATCGAGGACGTCTGCGGGATTCATCCAAATTAAAAAAAAGGCGCCGGATCAGCGGCGCCCTTTTAGCCGATCAAAAACTCGTGATTCAAGCCGCCGCGTACATCGTGGCCCGTTTGCGCACAACTTCCAGCAACCCCTGGCATGCATCTTCGACGTAGTCGAGTACGGTGCCGAACCCTTCCGGCCCGCCGTAGTAAGGGTCGGGCACGGTGGCCGCGTCGAATTCGCCCGCGTAGCGCATCAACAAGTGCAGCTTGTGCTTCTGCTGCCGCGGGCACTGCTGCTGCAGCAGCGACAGGTTTTCCCAATCCATCGCGAGAATCAGGTCATATTCGTGGAAATCAGACTGCGTAATCTGGCGCGCTCGCAGGTCCGTGAGCTCGTAGCCGCGCTTGCGGGCGGCTTGCTGGCCACGCACATCAGGCGGTTCACCGACGTGATACGCGTGCGTGCCGGCCGAGCCGATCTGGACGATGTCTTCAATGCCGGCGTCACGCACCATCTTGCGGAAAACCCCCTCCGCAATCGGTGAGCGGCAGACGTTGCCCATGCAAACAAAGAGAACTTTTGTCATACCCATTCGCCTTTTCAAGTGGCGGTCCAACCGCCCCGGGCTCCTAATAGCCCTGATAAACCCTAACCTGTAGCCAAGCGCCGAACACCATCGATCCAGAAGACACATCCGCCTTGGCAAAGTTCGCACCACCCCGGGCTGGTTACAAGATCGGGGCTACGCGGTCTGGCACAAGACATAGCCGTCATGCCGCCTTTTCCCCCGGCACCAGCGCCACCACGTTGGTCGACCCGCCCGAGCCAAAGACCTGCTCCTTCAGCAATGCCAGCTGATCGCGGACGCGCGCAGCCTTTTCGAACTCGAGGTTCTTGGCGTGCTCGAACATCTGCTTCTCGAGCCGCTTTATCTCCTTCGAGACCTGTTTTTCCGACATGACTTCGTACTCGGCCGCGGCGGACGCGGCTTTGAGGTCCTGGCGCGAAGCGGTCGCGTCGTAGACGCCGTCGATCATTTCGCGCACGTCCTTCACGATACTGCGCGGAGTGATGTTGTTGGCGGCATTGAACAGCGCCTGCTTCTCGCGTCGCCGATCGGTTTCATCGATCGCGCGCTGCATCGAGTCGGTCACCTTGTCGGCGTACATGATCGCCATGCCGCTCAGATGGCGTGCCGCGCGGCCGATCGTCTGGATCAACGATCGCTCGGAACGCAGAAAGCCTTCCTTATCGGCATCCAGAATCGCGACCAGCGAGACTTCGGGAAGATCCAGACCTTCGCGCAACAGGTTGATGCCGACCACCACGTCAAATACG
>JACMJD010000034.1 GCA_014380825.1 Phycisphaerae bacterium
CCGGGCGCTTGCCGGTGAGCCAGCTTGATGAACGCGAGTAGCGTTTTGAAAAACTAAATCTTTTGTAGCACGGGTTTTCCAACCCGTGCTTTTTTTTGCTCACGCAAGCACGGGTTGAAAACCCGTGCGACGAAATGCGCGATTCTTCTCGATTTGCTCGTGCGCGATTCGCAGCACCGCTTCCGGCCCGAGCCATTTCATGCAACTGATGTGCGAACACTTTCGCGAGTAGCACGGGCTGCATTGGATATCGACGTTCACAACAGAGTCATCGTGTCCCCACGGCCCGGTGCGCATTGGATTGGTCGGCCCGAACATTGTCACGAGTGGCCGACCGAGCGCCGCGGCGATGTGCATCGGGCCGGAGTCGTTCGCGATGACTAGCTCCGCGCCGGCCAGCAACGCGACAAGCTGCTTCAGATTTGTGCGCGACGTGAGATCGAGCGCGCCGTTGATTCGCGGCGCCAACTCGGCCGCATCCGATCCGCCTGCCACGACGCTCGTAAAGTTGTATCGCTGCTTCAGCGGCCCAACCAGCGCCGCGAAATATTCCACCGGCCAGCGCTTGGTCAGCCAATTCGTGCCGGGCAACAACACCGCATACGGTTGATCCGCCGGTAGCATCTCGTGGACAAATTCACGGTCCGCCTCGTCCACCGGCAGCACGAATTCTACCGGCGAACGCCCGCATCCGAGTGCTTCAGCGACTTGAAGATTTCGGTCCAGCGCATGCTGATCCGCCGCCGCGGGAACGCGATGCGTATAGAACATCCACGCCATCTCGCGGGCGTTGCTGAAACCCATTCGAATCGGCGACCGCGCGAGCTTCGCGGTCAGACCGCTGCGAAGCAGTCCCTGCAGGTCGATCACCAGATCGAATTGCCGTCGCCGCAGGCCGATAATGAAGCGGAGCATCTGAACCATCGCCCGCGGGTTCCACCACGCTTGCGCGAAGCGATGTCGATCGAAGCGAATGACCTCGTGAAGCTGCGGATGCCCATCGAGCAGCCCGGCAAAGCTCGACCCGATCAACCAACTTATTTCAGCATCCGGCCAACGACGTTTGAGCAAATTCAACACCGGCAGTGCGTGAACGATATCGCCCAGCGCGCTGGGTTTGATCAGGAGGATTCGTCGCGGCGGCGTTGCGGGGTCGATCAAGCTCATGTGCGAGCGGCATCATATTGGAAACACTAGCGATTCACCTCACGCGAGGTTGAGTCGAGCCTCCTCGCAGTTGGAGTTTCGTTGCGGTGCGGTTAACTTTTCATCGCAATGAAGATTCACGAATACCAAGCCCGGCAGATCTTGAGCGAGCACGGCATCACGGTGCCGCCGGCTGAGGTGGTGCGGTCGCCCGAAGAAGCGGCGCAGGCGTTTAAGGACATCAATGCGCCGATGTGCGTCGTGAAGGCGCAGGTATACGCGGGCGGACGCGGCAAAGCCGGTTTTGTGAAGCTCGTGAAGTCCGCCGAAGAGGCGCGCGAGGCGGCGAAGTTCATGCTGTCGCATCGGATGGTCAGCGTTCAGACGGGCCCGGAAGGCGTGCCGGTCTCGGTGCTGCTCGTGGCGCCGGGCGTGGATATTGCCAAGGAATATTATCTGGGCATCACGCTCGATCGCGCGCGACAGACGGCCACGATGATCGCCAGCGCCGAAGGCGGCGTGGAGATCGAAGAGGTCGCTAGAAAATCGCCCGAGAAAGTGTTCAAAGAACCGCTGCATCCGCTGCTCGGGTTGCAGGCGTTTCAGGCGCGGGAACTGGCGTTCAAGCTCGGATTCAAGGACAAGCTTGCGGGCGAAGCTGCGAAGCTGATGTTGAATCTTGCGAAGGCGTTTCTCAACACCGATGCGTCCTTGGCTGAGATCAATCCGCTCGTCATCACGAAAGACGGCAAGCTTTTGGCGATAGACGCCAAGTTCAACTTCGACGACAACGGTCTGTTCCGCCATCAGCACATTCGCGAGATGGCGGATGAGTCGCAGGAAAAACCGCTGGACGTTCGCGCCAAGAAAGCGGATCTGAATTACATCGCGCTCGATGGAAGCATCGGCTGCCTCGTGAACGGCGCGGGCTTGGCGATGGCGACGATGGACATCATCAAGCTGTACGGCGCCGAGCCGGCGAACTTCCTTGACGTCGGCGGCAGCGTGACCGCCGAAGGCGCAATCGAAGCGTTTCGAATCATTCTGTCCGATGAGAAGGTGAAGGGCATTCTCGTGAACATCTTCGGCGGGATTGCCAAATGCGATGTAATCGCCGATGCGCTGGTGAAAGCGGGGCGCGAAGTGGGATTCAAGGTGCCAGTAGTCGTGCGACTCGAAGGCACGAATGTCGACAAAGCCCGCGAAATTCTCAAAGGCGCAGCCAAGGAATTGCCGACGCTCATTCCAGCGACCGACCTGACCGATGCTGCACAAAAAGTCACCGCGGCAGTCAGAGCAGCATAGCGTTCTGAATTACTTGCCCGAATTCTCAAATAACGTGCACGGATGCGTGTGCGTCAGCGAGGCGCTTGTATGGACCTTCTGACCCCGGCCACGAAATGGGCCGCCGAACAACAATCAGGCGATGAGAACGCGCACGATCATGCGCATGATCATGCGCATGGTCACGCACACGCGCGTATGCCGTTCCCGCAGCAGCTCGCGATGTTCCTGTCGATCGTCATTCCAATCCTGATCCTGATCGCGACCATTGTGCTGGTCTGGCACGAAGTGCCGTCGATGGTCGGCTGGCCGCAGATCATCGCGATGATCGTGATGTATTGCATTGCCGGGTTTGGGACCACGGTCGGATATCACCGATTGCTCACGCACAAGGCGTTCGAATCGCCGCGCTGGGTTCGCGCGATGCTGGGGATCTTCGGATCGACCGGCGCACAAGGTGCCGTGATGCGATGGTGCGCCACGCACAGGCGGCATCACCAAACCTCGGATCACGAGGGCGATCCGCATTCGCCGCACCTGCACGGCACCGGCCCGTGGGCGGTCTTTCGCGGGTTGATTTACGCACACATCGGCTGGCAGCTCGATGCGGATAAACCGGACACGGCTCGATCGGTCGCGGACCTGCTCGCCGACCGCTGGCTGATGCGTGTCGATCAGCTTTACTGGCTGTGGGTAGCGCTCGGCATCCTCCTGCCGGGCGCATTCGTCGGCCTGTGGTACGGCACGTGGCAGGGCGTTGTCTCCGGAATGATCTGGGGCGGATTCGTCCGCATCTGCCTGATGCAGCACGTGACTTGGAGCATCAACAGCGTCTGTCACGTGTGGGGCACGCGACCGTTTCAGACCTCCGATCACAGCGCCAACAATTGGATATGCGCCGTACTAGCGCTTGGCGAAGGCTGGCACAACAATCACCACGCGTTCCCGACGAGCGCGCGACAGGGATTGCGCTGGTGGCAGTTCGATTCGAGCTGGCTGATTATTCGAGCGATGAAGGCGGTCGGATTGGCGTGGAATTTGAGGACGCCGACGGAAACGGCGATGCGGGTGCGTAGCCGAGCGAGTTCGTCAGCGCATGCCGCGGAAGCAACGCCATAATGCGCAGCATGAAGATCACGTTGCCCGCCAAGCTCAACGTCGTCGCCGCAAATCGCGCAAATGAACGCGGTTGTCGAAGTGTGAATGATTATGTTCACACGCTAATTACAGAAGATGCTGCGTCACCCATCAGTGCTGAGCTGGAGTCCGAGCTGCTCAAGCGCCTGAACAGCGCGCGAACCCGCGCCACCTCAAAGTTCTGGGCCGACAAACGAAGGAAACTTCAGAGCGCTCAACGTCGTACCAACGCCCGATGAGTCGGCGCGGCTTCGTAAACTGCGTCGTCGGTGTTCGCGGAGTCAAATGAAAAAGTTAGAAGCGGTCAACGCAATTCCAACTGCATGAACACCACGTCCAACCACCGATCAAACTTGTATCCTACCTTGATCTGTCGGCCACATTCTACGAAGCCGAACTTCTTGTGTAGTGCGATGCTAACCGCCTGCTCCGCATCCGCGCCGGCGATGATCATTCGATAGTCCAGCGACTTCGCCCGCTCGATCAGATCCGCGACGATCGCCTTCCCGATTCCGCGGCCATGCATGTCGTGACGCACGTACACGGAGCTCTCGCACGTGAACCGATACGCACTGCGCTCGCGATAATCCGACAGCGAGCCCCAGCCGATGACTTCGCCGGCGATCAGCGCAACCGTCACCGGATGCCGCGGAGTCTTCTGATGCGTCTCCAGCCAGCGCTGGCGAGATTCGATCGGCTCGGGTTCTTCCTGATATGTGCAAGTCGATCGCGGGATGTACCAGTTGTAGATGTCGTTGATCGCCGCGGCATCGTCTGTCGTTGCGAGTCGGATGGAGATCGGTTCATTCGCCATCGAAGTCCTTGGTGAGCGATTTGGGCGCCGTGTTGCGCCACGCCGCGATCATCGCCCGGCGGACGATGTTTTCGTTTGCCGGCTTCAGATGAACCGTTGTAGCGCCTTGTCGTCCCCAACCGCCCGAGACTGGTTGGAAGACTTCCGGATCATTTGCCACGAATTCATCCTGCTGCTCAGGCGTAAGCTTCACCATGCCGCAGGTTTTGTCGGGATGACCAAGCGTCGCAAAGATTTTCTTGCGCACACGAAAGTCGGGATGATCCATATGCGACGATTCGAGCGCCTCGGGAAGAACCAGCGCGATGTTGCGGAATTCGGTTGCAGTCATGCGGACGGAAATCCATCTCGGGTAAACTTTCCATCGACGTTTACCTTCACTCCGTCAATTTCGACAAATCCACCGGTTCGCAGATCGACGACCATATCCCAATGCAACCCGGATTTATTGTTGTTGCCCGTTTCCGGATATCCAGCGCCCACCGCGAAGTGTACGGTGCCGCCGATCTTTTCATCGAACAATGTGTTCTTCGTGTAGCGCTTGATGTCGTAGTTGGTGCCAATCGCGCACTCGCCGATCATGCGCGCGCCGGCGTCCATGTCGAGCATGCTGATCAGGAAGTCTTCGCCTTTGTCAGCGTGCGCGTCCACCACTTTGCCGTTCTTGAACGTGAGCTTCACGCCATCACACTCGCGACCGTTGTGAACAGCCGGGAAACTGAAATTGATCTGGCCATTCACGCTGTCGAGGACGGGGCCGGTGAAGACTTCGCCATCGGGGAAGTTTTCGTGGCCGTCGCAGTTGATCCAAGTGGAGCCGGCGAGATTCATGTGAACGTCCGTGCCGTTTGCGGCGACAACGTGGTAATCGGTTCTGCCTTGCAGGAAATCGACCAGGCGTTTCTGTCGCTCTCCCAGTTGCTTCCACGCGGCCACCGGATCGCGCTCGTTCAGTTTGCCGGCGTTGAAGACAAAATCTTCGTACTCGGCCAGGCTCATCTCGGCATCCTGCGCGGGCGCGTGACAGGGGAACTGCGTGCCGCACCATTTGAGCGAACCCTCCGCCGCGCGCTTCATGAAGATGTCGAGCATCGGCCTTCGTGCGACTTCGGTAATCGCGATGCGGCGAGGATCGCAGTTCGTCAGTGACTTGGTGTTTTCCTCGGCCCAGATGCCGATCGAGCAATCCATCTTTTCGTATTCGAACACGCTCACCGGATTGAGAAATCGAAGCTGCTGGTCGTTCGCGTTCTTGAGGAAGATTTCCTGCAATTCCTCCGGCGCCATGCGAACGGTGGGGTGCCCGCCGGCCGCAATCACTTTTCGATAAAGCTCGATGAACAACGGCTGCGCGATCGGCGAGCCGTTGATTCGAACCAGTTGGTCCGGCTTCACGCCAACGCTGTAACTTACGAGCACGTCCGCCAATTTTTCCAGTCGCGGGTCACGCATGGCGGGGATTCTAGTTGCACAGATACGGGAATCCAGCGGCATCCGCTCGTTGGCGCTGGATTTGCAAGCATCAGTCGGACGCATTAAGCCAAGCACTTACCTTCACTCGGAGGAAGCACATGAGACTGTTGAAACTGCTCGCCTACGCCACGGTTGGATACGCGATCTATCAATTCGTGAAAGGGATGAGCGATATGGACGATCCCGACGGCGGTCGCGGCAACGGCGGGCTCCGGCGCGATCTCGATCGCGCGCTCAACGAAGACAATGGCCGCTCGATGAACATGACCGGCCCCGGCCGCGGGATGAACGTGTCAACAGAAGACTCGTCAGGCACGTCCGTGTCGCACCTCGTCGGTCGCGGCGTCGTGCAGCAATAGTTGCTCGACCGTCGACCGCACGAGGCAAGCTCCTAGTGCACGCGCAACTTGCTTGCGCCCCTTGGTTGTGCGATCTTCGTGGAAGAAGGGAAAACACTTCCATGCAGACCGCACCTCCCTGCGCGCTGGTGATCTTTGGAGCCAGCGGCGACTTGGCCAAGCGCAAGCTCATTCCGGCGCTGTACGAATTGGCCCACGAGAAACTTCTGCCGCAGAATTTTGCGCTGATTGGGTTCGCGCGCACGGAAATGTCGGATGACGACTATCGCAAAGAATGCCGGGAATCGCTCGAGAAGTTCGTCAAGAAACCGCTTGATCCCGATGCGCTCAAACGCCTGGAAGCCAGCATCGGCTACGTCGCCGGCGATTACGGTGACGCCGCTGCGCACGAGAAATTGATCAAGAAACTCAACGAAGTCGACCAGAAGCAGGGCACGGCGGGCAATCGGTTGTTCTACCTTTCAACGCCGCCCAACACGTTTGAGCCGATCATCGGTTGTCTTGGCGATAAGAAGTCAGCGCACAAGGGTTTCGTTCGCATCATCATCGAAAAGCCATTCGGGCGAGATCTGCAAAGCGCCAAGCAGTTGAACGTACTGCTGCACAAATATTTCGATGAATCACAGGTCTTCCGCATCGATCATTACCTTGGCAAAGAGACCGTGCAAAACCTGATGGTGATGCGATTCGCCAACTCGATCTTCGAGCCGATCTGGAACTACAAGTATATCGATCACGTGCAGATCACGGTCAGCGAAACGCTGGGCGTCGGCACGCGTGGCGGGTATTACGACAAAAGCGGCGCGCTGCGCGACATGGTGCAGAATCATCTGTTCCAATTGATGGCGCTCATCGCAATGGAACCGCCAGCGGCGCTCGATTCGACGAGCATCCGCGATGAGAAGGTGAAGGTCTACAAATCCGTCCGCCCGCTGAAGCCCGGCATGATCGAAGAGTACACCGTGCGCGGCCAATACAGCGAGGGCGAAGCGAACAAGCAGAAGACGAACGGATATTTGAAAGAGAAAGATGTCCCGGCGGAGTCGCACACGGAGACGTTCGTCGCGATTAAGTTGTACATCGACAACTGGCGCTGGAGCGGCACGCCGTTCTATCTGCGCACGGGAAAATTCCTCCCCGAAAAGTTAAGCGAGGTGGCCGTGCGGTTTCGCTCGCCGCCGCAGACGCTGTTTCAGAAGCAGTGCGAATCGCCGGTGTATCCGAACGATCTGATCGTTCGCGTCCAGCCGGAAGAGGGAGTCAGTTGGCGAATGAACGGCAAGGTTCCGGGCGGCGCGATGAACATCAAACCCGTTGCGCTCGATTTCCTCTACAAGACGACATTCAACAAGGAACCGCCCGAAGCGTACGAGCGACTGATCTTCGACGCGATGATCGGCGACCAAACCCTGTTCATCCGCGGCGACGAAGCCGAAGCGGCCTGGGCGGTGGTCGATCCGATCGAGCAGATGTGGTCGCAGTCGAAGGGCGCGCCCGAGCAATACAAGCCGGGGAGTTGGGGACCGAAGAGCGCGCAGCAGTTGATCGAGCTGGACGGGCGCCGCTGGATGCATTCGACGGGGGAGATTGAGCCGATCATCGCGTGTTCGTTGTGAATGCGCGAAGACAGGGTCACTTAAGTGACCCTGCCGACGATGACTTCCAGCGCGCTTGGGACGATTGTGAACGAGATCGGCTCGTTCGTGATCAGCTCCCCATCGATGTTAAACCACATCCCCGGCGTTGACTCCACCTCCACGCGCTTAACCCGCTCATGCGTCACAACATCGCTGTTCGTATAGTCTCCCCCGAGCAACCGTGCGGCGACCGCCGCGAGCTCCAGCGTCGTTCCAGATCGAACGATGACGACATCCAGCAATCCATCACTCGGATCCGCCTGCGGCGCGATCAAGATTCCACCGCCGGCACTGCGACCGTTGGCCACGATGATATTTAGGGCGTGCACCGGTTGCTTCGCCTTGCCGTCGTAGCGCACGGAGGTCTGGTACTTTGTTAGATCCGGCAGGATGCCAATCGCGCCTCGCAGATATGCCAGCGGTCCCCAGCGCGATTTGATCTCATCGGTCATCGCTTCGTTGACTTGCCCGGTGAAACCACCGGCGGCCGCGTTGGTCGCGAAGCGTTCGTGGTCGGCCCATTTCACTTTCATCAGATCGAGCTTGATGGTGAGTCTGGACGCGATGGTTGAGATCGCTTCTGCCGGATCCAGCGGAACGTTGAGCGTGCGCGCCAGGTCATTGCCGGTTCCCAGCGGAAGGATCGCCAGAACCGTCTTCACGTTGCCCGGTTCGGAATCGCTCATCATTCCGTTGACGACTTCGTTAACGGTTCCGTCACCACCTGCGGCGACGATCATGTCGAGCCGATCGGCTACCGCTTGCGCCGCGACGTCGCTTGCATCGCCGGGTTTGGATGTTTCGACGATGTGAATGTCGCCGAGTGACTTGATTCGCGCGCGTAACATTTCCCACCGCTCGGCCGAGCCCGCTCGCGGGTTGGTGATCACACATATTCTCATCGTGGCGGCAATTATGGATGGTTGGCCGATCGGACAGAACGCGTGAAATCTTGACGCGCCGCCAGCGCCCATCAACAATCGCGGCGCGATACGATCGCGAAAGGAACGCCGCTCTTGTTACCACGCACAATCGTTCATCCCGCGCAGCAACCGCTGAAGGCGAAGTTCGCCGACACGAAATTTCTCGTGGGCGAATTTCGCGACATGGTCACGGTCGTCGTGCCGCGCGAATACATCG
>JACMJD010000383.1 GCA_014380825.1 Phycisphaerae bacterium
CGGCAGCGATCGCTTCACTGGCGGCGCGGGGAACGACACGGTCGATTACTCGAAGCGATCCACGCCGATTAACGTGGACGACCTGCGCGATATCGTCTCGGGTGATGAGCACGATTCAGTGGTCGATGTCGTCGAAACGCTGATCGGAACAGCAGGCGACGACCGCGTCCACCTGTCGAGTCCGCCGGAGAATGATCGCGGCATTCTCGTCGAATTGTTCGGCGGGCCCGGGAACGATCAGCTTGTCCTTACACCGTTCATCGGAAACGTCTCGATTCACGGCGGCGACGGCAACGACGTCATGTCCGACAACGCCTTTGACGACCTTGCCAATGAAGCGAACTTTTTCGGCGACGCCGGCGACGACGTCACACAGGCGTCGAGCTATCCGTGCATCCGAATTATTCACGGCGGAACGGGCATCGATACCGCGGACTACACCCGCTCGGTAGGCGGAACGAACCTTTCGCTCAACAACATCGCCGATGATTTCACGCCGCCTCGCATTGGAGACGGGGGCACGTTGTTCGGCAACATCTTCGATGATGTCGAGAATCTCGTGGGCACGGGCAATGGCCAGAACAATCTGACCGGCAGCGATGGCGACAATGTCCTGACCACGTACGGCGCTGCCCCCAGCAGCATCCTGGGATTGGGCGGCAACGACGTCATCACCGGCACCGGCCCGAGATCCGACATCGTCGGCGGAACGTCTGTCGACACGGTCGATGGCGGCGCGGGAATCGACGCCGTGGAAAACGATCCGCGCGATTCGATCGTCAATACCGAATCGATCTTCGCCTTGCCTGCCGGTACGGCGCAGCCCAGAGCGATCACGCGCGCCAGGCCGCCGGCAGCAAGTTCACGGCTCGTTGGAAAGAAACTGATCGTGTACGGATCGACCGGCGACGACGTCATTCGCATCACGCAGACCTCGCAAGGCATGGCCGTCTCCATCAACGCCGACACAAAGGTCTATCCGACCGCCAGCGTCAAAACGATCTCGTTGAACGCGCAGGCGGGCAATGATCGTGTCTACATGTTCAAGAAAAACGGCACGGGTCGGGTGACTCGCCAGACAGCGCTCTATGGCGGCGACGGCAATGACACGCTTCAAGTTGGAGACGCCGCCACGATGTTGAGCGGCAATCTCTCGGGCGGCCACGCGCTCTTCGGCGGGAGCGGAAATGACTTGCTCGTCGGCGGAAACGGTCGCGACTATCTCGATGGCGGCGATCAAAATTCCGCGGCGGCTTCAAGCGTCGACACGGATGACGGCCGCGACACGCTCGTGGGCGCGCTCGGTAACGACATCGTCGACTTAAAAGCGCGCAACGCCGCTACCACGATTCGCTTCAACGACAGCAAGTCCGGGAACGCCGCGGAAGACGTGATCGACGGAATCGAAAACGTGTTCGGCGGCCGCGGCGCTGACGACATCATCGGCGATGTCGGCTCGAATATGATCAACAGCGGCATCGGCAACGACACGATCCACGGAGGTTCCGGGCTGGACCGGATTTATCCGAGTGACGGCGTCGATCTGGTCTTCGTGAACGATGACACATCATACGACTTCGTGAGCCTCAACGACCGTGACGCGGACCGATGCTTCTTCAGCGAAGGCATCGACGTGGTTGGCCGCGACAACCTGGACGAGCTCAATCCGCCTTGACGCGTTCTCTGGAGATAAGTCGTCGCGGGTTCGTGATGGTCATCGTGTCGACGAACGCGTCACCCATGATCGCGCGGGCGATCTCCAATCCTTCGATCGATCGCGGCAGGCTCTCCGGATTGTGGCAGTCCGTGCCGAACATGAAATACTTCCCGTCCTCCAGCAGCTTCTTGGCAGTGCGATAGATCGGTGAGCCGGCCGGCTCGGTGAGACACCACAGGTTCATCTGAAGTAGAACACCGGCGTCGCGCAAGGCGTCGATCTCGGCCGGATCATCCTGGAGCGCCATGATTCGTTCGGGATGCGCCAGGATCGGCGTGAGTTCCAGCGACTTCAGATACGCCGCGCCCGCGTGCAGAGCATCGCGGCAGTCGTCCATGCACTTGGCCCAGAAGTCGAAGAGGACGTATTTGCCGGCGAGCGCGAACGTGACGATCTGGTCGCGTGGCCAGCGCTGGATGGCGGGCCACATCGCGTGGAGGTTCAGCTCGCCGCCGCTCAGCAGGCGCAGCGGGATTTCGTTCTTGTCCAGGTGTGACTGAAGCTGCGCGACGCGCGGCGGGATCGAGGCGATATTGTTCCCCGGCAACGACGGCCAGATGTGCGGCGTGCAGAACGCGTGCGTGTAGCCGGCGTCCACCAGCATCCGCGCGCAGCGCATGGAATCGGCCACGCTGGCGCAGCCATCGTCGATCGCCGGAAGCAGGTGCGTGTGTACATCGATTCGTCCATGGGCAGGCTCGCGACTGGCTTCGGTCAATGCAGCTTCCTTCCACGCGTCAGGCTTCCAACCGCACTGGGATTTTCGCTCAGCCAGCGCTGGATCAGCGCGATGCGATTCTCCGGATACGGATGTGAAGCGAGCCACTCCGGCGTGCGGCTGCCTTTGCTCGCCTCGGCGAGAACCTTCATCACATCGATCATCGCGCGCGGATCAAAGCCGGATTCGGTCAAGATGCGCAATCCGAACTCGTCGGCTTCGCGCTCATGTTCGCGGCCATACTTGAGCTGCGCGGTTTGTTGCACGATCTGGCCGACCACCATGGCCGAGTAACCGTGCCCCTGATCGCTCGCCGCCGCACCCACACCGGTGACCAGCGATTGCCCGAGCTGGCTCTTCGCCATCTGCTGCGACGAATGCCGCTGGACGACATGGCCGATCTCGTGCCCCAGGACGCCCGCCAGCGCCGCTTCGTCCGCGAGTCGATCGTACAGCCCGCGCGTGATGAAGATCTGACCGCCGGGCAATGCGAAGGCGTTTACGGTCTCCGCGTCTCGGAGCAGGTGAAAGTCATATTGGTACGGCGTGTTTTTGCCTGCCACGCTGTGCGCGACGAGATATTGGCCGATGCGCTTCACGTTTTGCGCATCCGGATCGCGCGGATCGACCACGCCGCCCATCTGTTGCGCCATCTGCGGCGCCGCTTGCAGGCCGAGCGCGCTTTCCTGCTCGGCGCTCAGCGCGACGCGCTGCTTTTCGCCGGTCGTGGGGTTCACCTGCGTGCTGCCGAAATACCGGACCACGCCGAAAAGGATGATTGCAATCCCGATGACGGTGCCGCAGCCGAGTTTGCCGCGATTGCCGCCACCCATCCCACCGAAACCTCGTCCGCCAAATATTGACATGACCTACCTCGCGTTTCGTTCTTCACCTGTACTAGCTAGGTCGAAGTGCGGCTTAGTGCACCAGCGACCGCGCTCAATTTTTGATGCGCCAACTCGCACGCGTAATCCACTTCAAGCGTCCGCCTGAACCCCTCGATTTTCTGCGCCGGATCCACGCCTGCGTCCGCCGCCGCCAGATATGGACGATGCAATCGCTCCCAGATCGCCATCACCTCGGCATACGTCTGCCAGGTTCCCTTGCGTTCACCCTTGGGCAGTTCATCCGGGCGAAACGCGATGCTCATCGCCTCGCTGGCACGCGCTTCAGGCAAAACCCGCACCACGATCTCGCCGTCAATTCGATACGTCGCGGCGAGAAATGTGTCTAGATACAGATTTCGCTGGCGGGCAAGTTCCCTGATTCGCAATGCCGGCTCGATCGATTCCCACCCCGCCACCAGCAGTTGGCCCTGCGGATATCTTGCGACGATCTCTTCCGGATCGAGCCGCGCTTCCGGCGACCTCGCGACCAGGTCCAGCCGCACGGTTCCTTCGCCCGCGCGCTGTCGTCGCTGTCGCCGCGCCTCTTGAAGCGGCATGTACAGGCGCGACAGCGTGTCAAAATCCTCGAGGCGCGACGCGATCGCATCCGCCTCGACCAGCGCGCGCTCAGCCCCGAGATAGTCCATGCGCATCAGCAGCTCTTGCCCGCGCTCACATAAATTGTGCAGATCAGGTGCGTCCGGCATGCGGCGTATTGTAGAGCCGCCTGCGCGCGACGCGAACGGAAGGAACTCGTGGCAAAGACGCTCATCCCCCGATGACCGACTTCATCGACCGGATCGCGCTTCGCCAGTTGTCGCTGGTCTCGGCGGTTTCATACACCAGCGTGTCGATCAGCGAGACGAAGTCGCGGTTTTCCAGGCTCTTCTTGATCAGGCGGAGTTGCTCGCTGAACGATCGCAGCACATCGGTAAACGGCTTGCCGTCGACCACGATTCGGCCGAGGTCGATCCGCAGGAGTTGTGCGGTCTTCAGGACGGATTCTTGTGCGTGCTGCCAGGTGCTGAAGCAGCCGCGAAGTTTTTCCAACGCCTTGAGCGTGTTGTTGGCACGGAGCATCTCGACGCATTCGGTGCGCAGCGCATCGGTCTCTTTGAGATGCGCTTCGATTTCGGTCAGAACATCCAGCGCCATCCGGCGCGGCTCGGCGGTTTCGACATATAACGTGTGACCCGCGAGCGTAGTCGACCGCAGCGACGGCAGCTTGCCGGCGGCGGGCTCTTCGCCGTCGATCAGCAGGTGAACCACCAGGCGGTTCTCCTTCTGAATGTGCGCCAACACCTGGCCCACCGTGAGCAGGCCCAGTTGTTCGGTCGCCAGGGGTTTGTCGTCAACCATCACGGCCATACGTCGTCGCTCCAGAATCAGCCACAATCAGAATGCCTAATAGAAGGCAATTGATGATATCGGTACAACAGAATGCGAAGCTTGAGACAGTCCGATAATGTTCGACGCTTGCCAAGCCTTCGTGGTAGCTGGAAAATGAATCCGCAAGATTCTGTGTATGCGTGATCACGATCAATTGCGAGAATTGCTGTGCGCGCGGCATCCGTGCGTGAGCATCACAACGTTCGAGGAATCGCACGCGCTGTCGATCGTGCGCGAGGTGGCGATGGATGCAGGCCTGAACGTGCGGCTGTGGTCCGTCACCATCGGCCTGCGCGACGGCCTGATCGACAACGCGCCCGCCACGCCCAACACGGATCACCCGGCCGCGGCGCTCACGATGCTGGCGAGGGATCGCGCGATCAAGCAGGGACTGATCGTGATGCTCGATCTGTGCGCACATCTCAAAGACGAGCGCACGCTGCGCGCCTTTCGAGAAGCGGTGGATGCCCGCAACGCCGCAGGCGACACGATCATTCTGATCGATCAAAGCGCAGAATTCCCCGCAGCCGTGCGATCGGTCGTCGCGAAACTCGATCTGTCGTATCCGGATGAGAAAGAGCTGGAATCGATCGTCAAGAGCGCGCTGCGCGAGATGAACGAATGGAA
>JACMJD010000384.1 GCA_014380825.1 Phycisphaerae bacterium
CCGTCGGATTGTAGCACCGCCGTCCCTACCACGCGACGCCTGCGATCGGTATTCTTCTGTCCTATAAGGAGATCCAACCCATGCCCTCCATCGACATGTCGCACGAGCAGCTCAGGCAGTACAAGCCTTCGCTTTATCGTGAAGAAGATTTTGAAGCGTTCTGGAATCAGACCGTCCGAGAAGCATTGCAGCAGCCGCTGCACGCGGAGCTTATCCCGTTTAATCTCCCGACAAAGAATCTGGAGTGCTACGCCCTTCGTTTTGAAGGCTTCGGCGGCGGGCGGATCGCGGGCTGGTACATGCGGCCGAGCTCGCGCGGGAAGTTTCCCGGGCTCTGCATGTACCACGGCTACAGCGGCCGCGGCACGAGGCCGATGGACATGGTCGCGATCGCGAGCCAGGGCGTGTGCGTGCTGAGCATGGACTGTCGCGGGCAGAACGGTCAGTCGCAGGACGCAGCCGTGACGCCGGAAGGGCAACACTCGGGCTGGATGACCAAAGGCATTCGCGATCCGAATCAGTATTACTATCGCTACGTCTACGCGGACGCCGTGCGCGCGATCGAGCTGCTGGCGCGGCGGGGAGAAGTCGACGACACGCGCCTGGCGATTACCGGCGGCAGCCAGGGCGGCGCCCTCACGCTCGCCGTGGCGGCGTTGTCTGAGCGACCCGCGCTGGCGCTGGCGGATGTTCCGTTCCTCTGCGATTTTCGTCGCGCCGTTGCGATCACACCCGCCGGGCCGTATCCGGAGATCGCGCAGTTTCTCCGATCGTTCCCGATGCAGCACGATCAGGTGTTTCGTACGCTCAGCTATTTCGACTGCATGAATCTCGCGCCCTGGATCACCTGCAAGACGATCATCAGCAACAGCCTCTGGGACGACATCTGCCCGCCGAGCACGATCTTCGCGGCGTATCACCACATGACGACGACCGACAAGCACATGGAAATCCATCCGTTTCACAAGCACGACGTGCCGTACGAACATTCCGAGGTTAAGCACCGTGCGATGATGGAGATGTTCTTGAAGTGATAATCACCAACCAGGAGATGGTCAGGTGGCGAACGACTGGTTTTATTCGAATCAGGGCCAGCAGAAGGGGCCGGTTTCGCTGGACGCGTTGCGCCGGATGAAATCGGCGGGGGATCTCGCGCTCACCGACATGGTGTGGCGTCACGGATTGAGCGAATGGATTCGCGCGCAGGATGCGCCGGAGCTCGCATCGCCTGCGTCGTCACCCGCAGTTGCGATACCTGCGCCCGCTGCAACAGTTGATCCGGGTGTCGCGCCTGCGCCAACACCAGCACCTCTGCCGGCCGGATCGCTGAACTACCAGTCATTTTCCAGCTCGGGTGAAATTACGCTCACGGGCCGTGCGTTCGACATGCTGTGCAAGACGCGGCCGTGGGCTCGACTCATGAGCATCGTGATGTTCGCCGTTGCCGGCTTCATGGTGCTCGGCGGCGGGTTCATCATCGTCGCCGGCTCGATAAGTACGCGGTCAGGCGGATTGCCTGTGGTGATGGGCGTTGTGTACATCGCAATGGCTCTCATCTACATCGCCCCGGCCGTTTACGTTTACCGCTACGCATCGCGCATCTCCGCGTTGGTGCTGCAACGCCGCGACGTCGATCTGGAAGCAGCGCTGGAGGCGCAGAAGTCGTTCTGGAAATTCGCGGGGATCATCACTCTGATCGTGATGGGACTTTATGCCGTGGGCTTCGCCATCGCGATGCTGGTTGCGTTTTTACGTTAGCGTGCCAGTCAGAGTCGGCGGCGCCGAGCGCGTTCGCAACCATGCCCGGATACAATCCCGCCGCTCATGGCCAAGCCGCGGAATGATCTGGTCGATCGCCTTCAATACGTCGGCCTGCGCCTGGTCAGCATGTGGATGCACTGCTGGCCGATCGAGATGAACCTGGGCTTTGCGCGGTTGCTGGGCGATTTCATGTACGTGATCGACAAGCGTCACCGCGATCGGGCGATGGGAAACCTTCGCCGCAGCTTTCCGGACATGCCCGAGCGGCAACGCCGGGAAATGGCACGACAGAGCATGCAGCAACTGTTCATGCTGTTCGTCGAGGTGATGTTCACCACGCGCCTGGTTCGCATCGACACGATCGCGCAGGTCTTTGAGCTGACAAATTTCGACGAAGTCCTGCGACTGCTCATGAAACGCGACCGCGGCTTGATCATGTTGACCGGGCATTACGGCAATTGGGAAGTACTCGGCTACGCGCTGGCGACGCTTGGATTCGAGACCACGAGCGTCGCCCGTCCGCTGGATAATCCGCACGTCAACCGCTGGCTGCTGGGCGTACGCGAACGTGCCGGCCAGCGCATCATCGCCAAGAAGGGCGCAACCGACGAAGTGACCGATGTGCTGGAGAAGAAAGGCGTCGTCGGTTTCATCGCCGATCAGAATGCCGGACCGAAGGGTGTGTTCGTCGATTTTTTCGGGCGAAAGGCCAGCACCTACAAATCGATCGCGCTGCTGGCGATGCAATATGAAGTGCCCGTCGTGATCGGCTACGCGCAGCGACTGGCCGACCGCTTTCACTTCCGCATGGCCACGCAGGACATCATCCGGCCTGAGGATTGGAAAGAGCAGCCCGAGCCGATGCGCTATATTACGCAACGATATACCAAGGCGATCGAAGACATCGTCCGCCGAGATCCGGGACAATATCTGTGGGTACACCGCCGCTGGAAGTCGCGGCCAAAAGGAGAGGCGCCGGAGGCATTCGATTAACGCGCTCCAGCGCCCCAAGTCCGTCGGGCTTGAATGGTTTGCAACCGATCAGGCCGCTGCTCGATGGCGCCGGCCGACCAGCACGAGGAATCCGACGAAGACGAGTCCTGATGCCGGCTCGGGCACGCGCACCTTGCTCACCAGCACTCCGTCGTTCCAGATGAACCAGTCGCTGCCGTTGCCACCAACCGGTTGCGTGTAGCCGCTGGATGCACCCAGTTTGTTCGCGACGCTCTGAAGGAACGTCGCGTTCGCGCCGACGTAGCACGCCATGAACGTCAGGTTGCTCACCTTTCCCACCAGGCTATCGAGCTGCGCCAGTGTGGTTGAATCCAGCACCTTCACATTGTTCCAGTACAGCTCGCCGGCTAAGCCGTGGCCGCTGAGCTCGACGTGCTTGTTAGCGTTGGCGGGCAACTGCTTCAGGTATGCGATCACATCGGCCCAGCTCGTTTTTTCGACCTTGGTCGTGGTGGCGGGAAAGGTGGGCTGCGTGTCCTTCAAATTCTTGGTATTCGTCGCCGGCGGTGGATTGGCGTTTGGCGCCTGGTAGTCATTCGAATCGACGATGACGATGTCCGGCGCGGGCGTCGGAATTTTCTTGTACGGCGCGGGCGCGGGCGGGGGGTTTGGTCCGGGCTGATCATTGAACGTCGCGCCGTTGTAAAAGTAATCCTGACGCGCATCGAGGTAAGTCACCCGCAGCGTGTACGGCCCCGGCGTGTTGAAGGTCACGCTGCCCGTGTTCGTCGCGTCATCAACGCCGCCAACGAAACCCGAGCCGAGAAACGAATAAGGCGTCACCCCATCCGACTCGAGCGGCGGGAGCACCTCGATGGACGACACGCCGGAAAAGAACGACGGCACGCCGACGTTTGAATAACCCTGACTCGCGTATAAATCGCCCGCGGAGATCGATCCTGGACTGAGATAAGTAAGGGGTGCGGCGTTAGCCAGCGAGCTCGCCGCGCACAGTGCAACCAGCGCGAGAAACTTCTTCCACATAGAAGCCTCCATTCCGTTAGATGTGCTTTGACGGCCTTCGGCGGGAAGCCCTGCCCGCAGTTTCGAAAGCCCGTCGTGAATGGACGCTGATGGTAACGCGGTGAAATGACTTTTTGCAACCAAAATATTTGGAATGCTCCATCTGTATTTCGTGATCACAATCTGAGGACGTCTCGATACAGCGCAAGCACCGGCGGCCAACTGAATCGTTCGTGTACTTCGCGCACGCCGGCGTCGATCAGGCTGATGCGAAGTGGAGCGTCTTCGATCACGCGCATCACCGCGAACGCCAGTCCCATCGTGTCGTTCGGGTCGACGAGCAGGCCGGTTTGTTCATGGCGCACGACATCGCGAATGCCCGGCACGTTCGTGGCCACCACCGGAACGCCCGCAGCCATCGCTTCGATCAGAACCAAGCCGAACCCTTCGGCCACCGACGGCAGCACGAGCACGCCGATCTGTTTCAGCGCGATCTGCGGGGAGTCCACCGCGCCGTGCATCGTCACGTCGCGCTTCAGATGCAGACGATCGATCTCCGCTTCGATCCGCCAGCGCTGATCACCTTCGCCGAAGATGTGCAGATGAACGGGCGTGCCGGGAAACGTCTGACGCATCGCGTGAAGCTGTTGCACGAGATGCGGCACCCGCTTCACCGCGTCCAGCCGCCCGATGAACCCCACCGGAAATGGCCGCGGCGATTCGAGCGGCACGCGCGAGCGTTCGAAGGCAGCCGGATCGATCGCGTTGGGGATGACGACGATCTTCCGCGCCGGCACGTGCGCGCGGTCGCTCGCTACGCGCGCGGTCGATTCAGTGGGTACGATGATTCGCTCGGCGGCATGTGAGGCCAACGTCTGCATCAGCCAATGCCAGCGCGGTCGCGGCTGCGTGGTTTGAATCGACTGGATAAACCGCACCCGCCGGCAAAACCGCGAGGCGATCGCCGCGATCGTGTTGGCGTGGACTAGAAAGCTGAGCACGGTGTCGTACTGGCGCTGACGAATGAGATTGATCAGTCGGGACGTCGCGCCGATCACCTCCAGCGTGCTATCCGCGCCGAGCGTTGTCACATGAACGCCGGCCGCGCGAAGTTGATCGACGACTGGACCGGACGATGCGAGGCACGCAACTTCGATGTCGACCGTTCCGGGCTCGCCCAGACGTATCGCCAGCTCGCGCACGACGGTGGGCGTGCCGCCGATCTCCAGATCCGTGATCAGAAGGAGAATTCGCCGGGCAGAACGATCAGGATCATTTGCCATTGCGAGATTTGCTGACCAGCAACTCGAAGATCGCCAGGTGGTCGCGTTCGTCGGTCATGCGCTCCGGGTGCCATTGCACGCCGAGAAACAGCGGCATCGATGGATCTTCGATGCCTTCAATCACGCCGTCGGGCGATGTCGCGATCACGCGCAAGCCTCTGCCGACCGCTTTGACGGACTGCTTGTGGCTGGTATTGACGATGACGCGCTGCTTGCCCAGATGTTTGGCCAGGGTCGTGCCTTCGTGCAAGGAGATGTCGTGTCGGCGCGATTCGTCGCCGAGCTTGCGATGCTCCGTCGCATTGTCGCGGGCAAGGCCGGGAAGGTATTGGATCAAGCTGCCGCCGCGCGCGCAGTTCATGAGCTGGCTGCCGAGGCAAATTCCCAACGTCGGCAGCTTGCGCTTTTCCACCTCGGCCAGCAGCCCGCGCTCGAAAGTTTCGCGCGCGGGGTCGATGGGCTCGGTGCCATCGCAGTAGCATTCGCCGTAACACGATGGATTCAGATCATCGCCGCCGCTGAAGACGATGCCTTGCAGCGTGCTCACGATTTGCGGGATCAGTTCAACGCTCAGACGATGCGGAATGAGCAGCGGCAACCCGCCGCCGCGCTCGACGGACTCGGCGTAGGTGTAATACGAAGAATACGAAGTGCGCTTGTCGTTGTAATCCGTCGTGATGCCGATGAGCGGTCTGTTCATACGATCAAGGTTGATGCGCCTGCGTTGAAGCGGGGGCTTTGATGTCGGACATCTTCTCGCCCTGATAGGTGATCGACTTGATGACGGTCTTTTCCGGAAGAATGAAGAACAAATGCACTTCGGTCGGCGTGACGCCGTCCTGTTTATCGACGGTGCTGGGCGCGTTTTCGGCATCGTACTTGCCGACCAGGTAAACCTTGCCGTCCTTCGTGGCTTTGGCGAGCGCGCCGTTTGGTTTGTACTTCGCGCCCTTGTCATCGATGGCTTCAATTTCGGACAGATGTTCCGCCCAGCGCCACGGATCGGCTTCCACCGCCGTGCCTTTGACCTGCACCATCATCTTGCCGGTCGGGATGTAAAGCGTACTGACCTTGCCGTTGCCGGCTCCAACTTCTTCGAGTGTTTCCTCGACCATCTTCAACTCAAGGCGGGCGATCTTCTTCGACTTCATGAACGCCTTGCCCGAGGGGAGCTCCTGCTCGACGTCGTCCTTGCTCTCGGCCGCGGCCTTGCCGACGCTGATCGGCGCCAGCAGTTTCACGCCGGAGGTCGATGCGACGAACTTGAGGGCTCCTTTTTCTTCAGCCGGCGCCGGCGCGGATGGGGGAGTTGGCGCGGCGGCGGGCGCCGGTACAGCGGGGGC
>JACMJD010000385.1 GCA_014380825.1 Phycisphaerae bacterium
CGTTCCACGTCAGCCCGAAGTCGGTCTGCAATGCGACTAGCACTTGCAGTGTTCGTGCCGTTTAACAGCAGCGCCATCCGGCCGCCTTCCAGTCGGCAGAGTGTGTCTTCCGTACGGCAATGACTGCGGAGAATCGCGCCGACCGAACGCAAGACTTCGTGTTCGGTCGCCTCGCCGTGCGCGGCGTTGATTGAGGCGAGTTTGTCGATGTCGCTCACGATGCATGCGAGCGGTCGGCCGGATCGCTTCGACATCGACAGTTGGGTCGTCAGGTGCGTGTTGAAGTACGCGCGGTTCCACAGGCCAGTCACCATGTCGATCATCGTCGATGCTTCGACGCCGTGCTTTGCGCGCAGCGCCGAACGCACGCGCGCCTGAAGCTCCTCCGGTTTGAACGGTTTCGTGATGTAGTCGACGGCTCCCATCTCCAGACCTTTCACCTTGCTGGCCAACATGGAGTCGGCGGTGAGAAACATCAGCGGGACGCCCGCGGTCGTTGGATTGGCTTTGAGCGCACGGCAAACTTCGAAGCCATCGAGACGCGGGAGATCCAGATCCAACAAGATCACGCTTGGATGAATTGCTGCGGCCATCGTCAGGGCGGACTCGCCGTCAAAGGCCGAGTGCACTTTCAGAGCATGCGGTTCCAAGTGGCTCCGGACGAGCGCGTGAAGCGGAATTGAATCGTCGACCATTAACACTGATTGCGACATAATGATGTTCCTGCTGCCCCGGGCAGCCGTACGTTCCAACGAGGTTTCACAACAAGGCTTCCCCGTCTCTGTCGTCCTGCGGTTGCGATGCGATTAGGTGCGAATCGGCGATTCACACTTAATTACGCGGCCGCCTTTGCACCTGCGTTTTTCTGAGCAAAACGAATGCAATCGCCGCCGGCCTGCTTGGCTTGACCTAGTGCCTCCTCAGTCGCCAGTACTAGGGAGATGTCATCGGTCAGGCTCGACAACGAGACGCCCAGGCTCGCTGTGACGCGGATGACCTGTCGCCCGTCGCACACAATGGCTGATCGGACAGCCAGGCGATATCGCTCGGCGTAAGCCCGGAGCGTGGACGCTTTCGCATCCGGCACGAGGACGCCAAAATCATCGCCGGCAAAGCGGCACAGCACGTCCTCCCGTCGGCTCGTTTTCGATAAACATTGGCTTACCGCGTAGAGCATTTGATCACCGATCTCGCGGCCGAACGCGCCGTTGACCGCGCGCATGTGATCGATGTCCACCAGAATACAGCCGATCGGTCTGCCCGTGCGCCGTGCCGTCGCAAGTTCGGCGTCCAGTTGTGTTTCGAAGTATTTCCGATCGAACAAACTGGTCATTTCATCGATCATCGTATTGCTCATCATTTCCTCCAACGCTCGGTGTGTGCGAAGAGCGGCACGCACCCTCGCGCGAAGCTCGGTAACTTCGAACGGCTTGGTGATGTAGTCATAAGCGCCGGCGTCTAAGCCACGTACGCGTTCACTGACGGCTCGCGCGGCGGTGAGAAAAATGATGGGGATCGATCGTGTGATGCGGTCGGCCTTGAGCTTTCGGCAAACTTCGTGCCCTTGCATTCCGGGGATCTCGATGTCGAGCAGGATTAAATCGGGCCTCTTGTTCGTAGCGGCGAGCAATCCGGTTTTTCCGTGATATGCAGAGATGATTTCAAAGTGTGGGCTCAGCTGCGCCTTAACCAATTCGTGAATCGCCGCTGTGTCATCAATGAGAAGAATTACTTCGCGCATTTTCGCTCCGGGATATTTTTCTGAAGGCACTTTTGCTTTTTCTACGCAGATGCATGGAGTCTGGGCTGGTGTGCGTCGGCGATCGCGCGGTTCAATAACGGGGCGTCGGTTTGAGCTTCGGTGTCAGCTACGCCGAAGGCGCACCGCACGAACGGAACTCCATCGTCACGCCTGAGTTCCCGCTCCACCTCCAAACGGAGCCGCTCAGCGACGCGTTGCGCGCCCGTGCGGTCTGTCCCGAACAGGACAGCCGCAAACGTCCGGGCGCCGCAGTAGTAGACGGTGTCTTCGCAGCCACGGCACTGGTGTTGAAAGATGTCCGCGACTGCGCGAAGGATCTCTTCGCCCGCGACGTCGCCAAAATATTCGTCTGGCCGGGCGAGAGCCTCCACGTCCGCCGTGATGCACGCGATCGGACTCCCCGAACGGCCGGCCCACGCGATCTGCGCGGCCAGTTGCTCGCCCATTGAAGACTGATTCCAAAGTCCCGTAAGGCGATCGACCAGGATCGACCGTTGCTGCCAGTGCTGGGTTCGCATCGCCAGGCGCACCCGCGCCCGCAGTTTCTCCGGATCGAACGGCTTGGTGATGTAGTCGATCGCTCCCAGATCCAGGCCCCTCGACTTATTTTGCGACGATGCATCCGCCGTTAAGAACATGACCGCCGCATCCGACGTCTGCGGATCAGCCTTCAGACGGCGGCACACCTCGAACCCATCGGGCCCCGGCATGTCCACGTCGAGGAGCACGAGCATCGGCGCGATCTCAGCCGCAGCAGAGATCGCGGAATCGCCGTCATACGCGGAATGAATTGTCAGTGGCTCGGGTTCGAGACATGTTCGCACCAGCGTGTGCAAACACCCCGAGTCATCCGCGATCAGCATGTCGCTCTTGGTCATCACATTTCTCCTTTCGCCTCCGGAATCCGCCGGTCCTTGTCGTCTTGTCCAGAGCCACCTATCCGAGGGTAGCCACGGAATCCCCATCGACTGATGCCCGTGGGTGAAGTGGCTGAAGAATCAGCAAATAAAAATTCTTGTCTGGTTCGCGGCCATGGAGCAATTTTGTTGTGGAATCCGATTAACTGCATGCGTTCAACCGACAAATCCACCGATGTCAGGCCCAGTCAACTACCTAGAAAACAATGTCGAACAATCGCCAAAGAAAGAGAGCATCGAATGATAAAGCAGGGAGAGAAGTTCCAGGACACGAGAGAGATACTGGACGGTAACGATTACGAGAATTGCACGTTCCGCGACTGCAAGCTCGTGTTTAACGGCGGGCCAATTCCTAACATCGTCGGCTGTGAGTTTTTCGAATCCGGTTTCGAGTTCGGCGACGCCGCTGGTCGCACCGTGAACTTGATGCACGCGATTTATCACGGCATGGGGCCCGGCGGTAAGCGTCTCATCGAGCAATCGTTCACGGATCTTCGCGAGGCTGTGCCGACATCGCCAGCGGATGCGAATTCCCCCTCGCGTGAGCTGGTGGAGCGAACGTAGACCGGTTCTGCCCCTGGTCTAGGATGGAGAGTGCCGAGCGACCAAGCTCGGCTCTCTCTTCACTTCCAAGTCAGAGCGTGCAGGGCGCTGCTGGCAACGCAGCGAACATCATCGTCGTGACACCGGGCCGGAACGAAGCAGCACTAGCTGCGCATTTCCCGCTGCGAGCGTCGCACCCGGGCGATAGGAGAACCAAAATGGAATCAGGGTTATCCGGCACTCACGAGACAACCTATCAGCGCATGTTTCAACATCCGATACCGAATAACCTGCCATGGCGGGAAGTATGGTCAATGCTAGGGGCAATAGCCGACGCGAGCGCCGTGGACGACGACAACGGTAACATCAAGATTACGCGAAATGGCCAAACGCTGGTGCTGCATCGTCCTCGCGGCAAAGACATGGCTGCGACGAACGAGTTGATTCGGGTCCGTCACTTTCTTGAAGGGTCCGAGATCTCCGCACGGCGGCCTTCAATGCAAGCCACGCATTTACTGGTGGTCATCGATCATCGTGAGGCCCGTATATACAGCGCGGAATTTTACCGGTCGGTCCCGCAACGGATCGTGTCCTACGACCCGTTCGGCTTCGGTCGAAGCCTGCACTACAACCAGGACCATTCGAACGGGCAGCGAAAGCGAAACAGCTTCTACGAAGCGGTTGCCAAGACGCTATACGGCGCTGAAAAGATTCTCCTGTTCGGCGCCGGCACCGGTGCCAGCAGCGCGATGGAGCAACTGGTACTGAATCTCAAGCAGCATCACCACGATCTGGCGGAACGCGTCGTCGGCTCGATCCTCGTTGATACGCACCATCTCACGGACAATCAGATACTCTCGAAAGCTCGTGAAATGTTTGTGGCGAGATGAACGGATCAGTCATCGGCATCAGCAGATTCTCGATCATTTCAACGTCAGGCTCGCCGGCGACGCATCGCGCCGATCCCAGCACTGCACGCCAGCGCGACGAGGCTCGTCGGCTCCGGTACATTACTGAACGCCAGAAAGCCGGGAGTGAACAACTGACCTGATGCGAAGATCCCAGCCGCCGTGCCATCGAGCTCGAACTTACGGATCTCGCCAACCGCCGGTGTGTACAAAGCGAGTGCATTAGCAAACCGGTCGACGATCTTTGCAACCACAACGCGCACCGACCTTTTTTTGGCGTCCGGAGCAATGACGTTGATGGCGTCACGTTTGCTGGGCCGGCAACGACTTCCTACATGATGATCTCCGCCGCGGGGTTGGGCGTACCCTCCACTGGGTTCGCATAATGCAGCAGCACCCGATCAAAATCGTGAAACGAATCTGCGCCGAAAGGAACGTCAGCGCGAAAACGCTGCTGGCTGACGGCGTTGCTGATCACGCTGCCGATGATGCGTCGGCGCCGTCGCAACTAGTCACGGCTCTGTCATCCTGAACGAAGTGAAGGATCTCGGGAAGCCAGAGCCGTTCGGCTGCCGAGATCCTTCACGGCGTTCAGGATGACGATAAACGGGCGCTCTTGATTCACCGAAACTTGTTTCAGTGCTTCCCGCTTGCATCCATCACGCGATGCAATAGCTTACTTGCGTGGAGTTTCCATACGGTAAAGCTGCGCTCGTTCTGATGCTGCTGGCGATTGTGTCCGGCGCAGTCATCTTCGCGTCGTCGCAGAATGAGTGGGCGGATGGCAAGCCGGATCTGATCTTCGCGACGTTCACCAAAGAGCACGCCGAATCGTATCGCCCGGCCATCGCGATCTTCGAGAAGGAAAACAATTGCCGCGTGCAGTTGCAGGTCGTCGATTCACGGGCGCTCACCGGCCGGCTTCAGTCGGCGATCCAGGCGGGGGCGGAAGTGCCGGACATGGTCGAGCTGCTCGACGGGTCGATGGGCACGTTCACCAAAGGGCCAATCAAAGACGTCGGATTCATCGAGTTAAACGATTACCTTAAGCGCGACGGATTGGACAAGGCGCTGGTTTCGAATCGATTCGTCAAGTGGTCGAGTCGCGGTCACATCTTCGCGCTGCCGCATGATGTGCATCCGGTGATGTTGGCGTATCGACGCGATTTGGTTGAGGACCTGAAGATCGACGTGAACAAGCTGACGACGTGGGACGAATTCGCCCGGGTCGGCCGCGAGGTCACCAAAGATCTGGACGGCAACGGCGTCGTCGATCGATACATGATCGACCTCGCCGAAGACGGCGGAAGGATCGGCCTGTTTCTGATGCAGGCTGGCGGCGGATTGTTTGATGCGAACGGCGATGTCGCATTCGACAGTGAAGCGGGTGTCGACGCGCTTTACTTTTATGTGAAGCAGATGCGTGGCAACACGCGGACCGCGTTCAGTTGTGGCTGGGGCCAGAACTTCGCCAAGTCCGTCATCGACGGGCTCTGTCTGTTTTACATCTGCCCGGATTGGCGAACGAAGCAATTTCAACTCGACGTTGCGAGCATGAACGGGAAGATGGCGCTGATGCCGCTTCCGGCGTTCAAAGAGGGCGGAATTCGAACCAGCACGTGGGGTGGGACGGGGCTGGCGTTTACGAAGCAGTGCCGCGATTTCGAGCTGGCGTGGAAGCTGGCGAAGCATTTGTATTACGACGAGCGACAACTCGGCGCGCGATTCGCGGCCACCAACATCCTGCCGCCGCTGAAGTCCGCCTGGCAATTGCCGGAATATTCCGCGCCGCGAGAGTTCTACAGTGGGCAGGCGATCGGCACGCTGTACGCGTCGCTCGCACCGTTCGTTCCCGAAGAACAGTCCAGCCCGTACGCAACGGCCGCCAGCGCGAAGTTCGCCGAGGCGTTCACGAATGCGAAGTTGTATTACGAGGCGCGCTACGAGAAATACGGCGACGCCGGGCTGCGCGATTACATCGCCGCCGAGCTGAAGCGCACGGCCGATCAGGTGCGGCGGCAGATCAAACGCAACGTGTTTCTCTCTGACACGGGGCAAGTTAAATGACGACGGCCGGGCCGGTTGGAAACATCTCGCAGACTCCGCGCATGATCGCGAGCGACCTGACGGTCCGCGCGCATCCCAGCGGCGGGGGCGGTTGGAACCGCCGGGCGCGCACGGCGCCGTATCTGTTCCTCATTCCGTACTTCCTCGTCACGCTGGTCTTCTTTCTGTATCCGCTGATTTACGCGACGATCCTGGCGTTTTATCAAACGAACGGTCCGACCAGCCGCGCGTTCGTCGGACTGAACAACTTCAGATTTGTTCTGAGCGACCCGGATTTTCACACGGCGCTGTGGAACACAACCGTCTTCGCGTTCTTCTCGATTTTCCTGCAACTGCCGCTGTCCTTGGCGCTCGCGCTGATGTTGAACGTCCGCAGCGCGCGATTGAAAAGCTTCTTCCGGCTGGCGATCTTCGCGCCGAACCTGGTGGGGCAGGTGTTCGTCGGCATTCTGTTCACCATGTTGTTCGCGCCGCGATACGGGCTGATCAACAAGATGCTTCACGCCCTGGTCGGCAAGGGCCTGGAGATGAACTGGCTTCAGGATCCGTCGCTGGTGATGCCGGCGCTGATCATCTGTTCGCTGTGGATGTACGTCGGATTCAACATGATTTACTTCCTGGCCGCGCTCCAGAACGTCGATCAGAGTTTGGTCGAAGCCGCGAAGATCGACGGGGCGGGGCCGTGGAATATTTTCCGCAGTGTCACCGTGCCGGCGATCATGCCGGTCGCGACGTTCGTCGTAATCACCAGCACCGTTGGCTCGTTCCAGCTATTCGAACTGCCCTACATCCTGCTGCAGGGCTTCGGCCCGCGCAACAGTGGCATGACCGTCGTCGGATATCTCTACAACTTCGCGTTCGACACCGGCGATCTCGGCACCGGCGCGGCGGTCGGGTGGCTGCTGACGTTTATCATTCTGATCATCAGCCTAGTCCAGCTTCGCCTCAGCGGGACGATGAGGAACGATCGATGAGCGAGACGATCACATGGTTGTCGGCCCACGCGCTCCAGGTGTTTCTGGTTGCGCTGGTCGTCTTGTTTTTCATCGTGCTGGCAATCTCCCCGCGGGGCGCTTGGTCGTACGCGCGAGTTGCGACGCTTCTGATCGTCGGCACGGTGATGATGCTGCCGTTCGTCTGGCTCGTGTGCGCGGCGTTCAAAGACAAGACGGTGATGAACGAATTCACGTTCCTGCCGCCGCCGGGAAAAATCTCGTCCGAGACGGTGAACCTCAACAACTATCGCACGTTGTTCGAAGCCAAGCCCAGCGTGAAGGGCCCGGTGGTGTTCTGGCAGTACATCGTGAACTCGGTGTTCCTGGCGGCGGCGGGGACGTTCATCTCGTTGGTGTTCAGCTCGATGGGCGGATACGCGCTGGCCAAGTATCGCTTCCGCGGCCGAACCGCGATCGTCACGTTTATGCTCGCATCAGTGACGATCCCGGGCGTCGTGCTGCTGGCGCCGAACTTTGAAGTGATCTGGCGGCTCGGGTGGATGGACACGTATCGCGCGCTGCTGATCCCGGGATGCGTTTCGGTGTTCGGGATATTCCTGTTCCGCCAGGCGATGATCGGCGTGCCGGATGACCTGATCGAAGCCGGGCGCATCGACGGCTGTGGCGAATTTCGGATCTACCTGACGCTCATCATGCCGCTGGTCAGGCCGATGATCGGAGCTTTTTGTTTGATCAGCTTCCTGGGCGCATGGAATTCGTTCATCGCGCCGAACATCTATCTCCAGACGCAGAGCAAGCTGACACTGCCGGTGGTGCTGAATCAGTACATCGGTGAATACGCACAGCAGTACGGCGTGTTCCTGGCCGGCACGCTGCTGGCGATCATTCCGCCGGCGGTGCTGTTCTTCTCGCTTCAGCGAGAGTTCATCAGCGGGCTGACGAGCGGCGCGGTGAAGCAGTAGTGATCGTTCAGCTGTTTGCGATCTTCAAGAACTCGCGCTTGTATTCGATTCCCATCTTCTGCGAGTGATCGATCACCGACTGCACGCCGGTCGATTTCGCGACGTTCTTGTTTCCCGAAAGCCACGATACCGCGTTCGCGAGCGTCTTGTTCGTCACGTTCGTCGCAACATCGGCGGCCGCCTGTTCCTTGGCGGTCAGCGCGCGGGTTGGAGCGGGAGCGGGCGTCGGAGTTGGGCGCAGGTTGATCACCGTCGGCCTGGTGGTCACGGGTGGCCTCAGCAGGGTCGAGCCTTGCGTGTTGAACGCCTGATCGATCAGCGCGTAGTCGTCAAAGTTCACGCTCCCGTTGTAGTCGAAGTCGCCGCTGAACGCGCCGGTGGGGATAATGCTGAAGCCGCTGTCGACGCGCGAGTAGTCGTGGCTGTTGCCGACGCCGTGGAAGTCGGTGGAACCGAGCTGACCAAGATCGTGGTTGACGGGCTTGGCGTTTGCCGCGCTACTCTGCGTCGTGCCGCCAGAAACGATCCCGCCCCGGGGTGTCGGCGCATTGGCGAACTGTCGCCGGGCGACGTGCTGACCTTCAGCCAGTGTGATCTTGAACCATTGGGCACGCGGGCCGACCACGCGATATCCAGCGGCGGCGACTTCGCGCAGACGATGCGTGCCGGCGTTCAGACCGGTGAACGCGAACTGGCCGCGCTTGTCGGTGACAGTGCTGGTCTCGGTGCGATCCAGCACGCCATTGTTGTTTGCATCGAGGTACACGCGAACCTTTTTCATTCCGGCCTCGCCGGCTTCGTGCTTCGCGTTGGCGTTCAGGTCGGTGTAGACCGAGCCGCTGATGCTGGCTGTGCCTGCGAGGAGTCTACGCGCTTCCAAGGATTCGAGTGTTGCTGACATGTGTGCCTTCCCCGATCGAGTAGGTGATATGAACGGGGGGAATATTAACGGAGAGGAATTGGATTGGGCAAGGGAAAATAATTCTGTAGTGCGCCCCGCGCGAGAATGCATGCCGCCCGGCGCGGAGTACCGCTCTGGGCGGCCGTGGGATTTTCGTGCGCGGGGGTTAGGTGCCGGAGCCGGTGTAGGCGCCGTCAGCGGGGACGTTTTCTCGGACGATTCTCAGGAAGAGATCTTCGAGCGTCGTCGTCGGGTGCGTGATGGTGGTGTCGCTCGCGCCGATCTTTGTGAGGAAGCCTTTCAGCTCGTCGATC
>JACMJD010000035.1 GCA_014380825.1 Phycisphaerae bacterium
ACGTTCGCAACTTCGACTGGCGCTCCGAAACCGACTACACGCCGCGCTGGGAAGATCGCACGTACGACTTGAGCAAACTCCGAAGCGCCGATCTGATGCTCGTGTACTGGGGATCGCCGGCGATCGCGCACGCGATGGTCAGCTTCGAATTCGACGGCGACCAACACCTGGCCGTTTCGATAGAAACGCGGAAGGAAAAGACGGAGTCATACTCGGCCGTGCAGGGGTTCTTTCGGCAGTACGAGATCTTGTACGTCTTCGCCGACGAGCGCGATATTGTGCGCGTGCGCACGCATTTTCGAAACGAAGACGTTTATCTCTATCACACGAACATAACGCCCGATCATGCCAAGGCGCTCTTCATGACGTACGCGCGGCACGCGAACAGGCTGGCGGAAACACCGGACTGGTACAACGCGTTCACCAGCAACTGTGCGACCAACGTCGTGGCCAATCTTCGCGAGAGCAATCCGTCATCGATCGCGCGGGTGAACTGGGAGATCTTGCTCAGCGGATATGCGGGGCGAAAGGCTTACCGCAACGGCAGGCTTTACACCGGCATGCCGTTCGAAGAACTCCAGGCGCGCAGCCACGTCAACGCGATCGCGCACACGGCCGACAACGATCCCAACTTCGCCAGGGCGATTCGAGTCGGACTTCCCAGGCCGGATGCGCGATGACACCGTCTCGTTCCAACATCGAACAGAAGCTCGGCTGGATCATCCTGGCGCTGCTGCTCGGCGGCTGCATCCTCGTGTTGCTGCCGTTCACCTCGGCATTGCTCTGGGCGGTGGTGCTGACGTTCTCAAGCTGGCCACTTTATCGGCGGCTGCTGAATTTTCTCGGCGGAAGGCGCACGCTGGCGGCGTTGCTGATGTCGCTTGCGATGTTCTGCATCATTCTGCTTCCGTTTGTGATTGTCGGCGCGACGCTGGGCGACAACGTGAAAGATCTGACGACGCGCGCGCGGCACTCGATGGATAACGGTCCGCCCGCGCCGCCCGCTTGGCTGGCGAAGGTGCCCGGCATCGGAACAACGGCGTCCGACTATTGGCGAAGCCTCGCGGCGGACAGTTCGCCTCTGGTCCAAGCCGCGAAGCGCCTCATCGAGCCGGTGAGCGCTGTGTTGCTCGCCGGCGCGATCGGACTTGGCCGCGGATTGCTTGAGCTGGCACTGAGCATCCTGATCGCGTTCTTCCTCTTCCGTGACGGCGCCGCTGCCGCGACGCGCGTGAGCCTCGCGACCGAATGGATCGCCGGCGAGCATGGCAGGCATCTGCTCGAAGTTGCCGGCAACACCGTGCGCGGCGTGGTGTACGGAATCCTCGGAACGGCGTTCGTCCAGGCGGTAATGGCCGGAATCGGATTTTGGATCGCGGGCGTACCAAACGCCGGCTTTCTCGCGCTGCTAACGTTTTTCCTGTCGGTCGTCCCCGTTGGTCCGCCGTTGATCTGGTTGCCGGCCGCGCTCTGGTTGTTCTATCAAGGCTCAACCGGCTGGGGCATCTTCATGATCATCTGGGGCGTGCTGGTGAGCAGCGTCGACAACGTTGTGAAGCCATGGCTGATCAGCCAGGGCAGCGCGATGCCGTTCCTGCTGATCTTCTTCGGCGTCTTAGGCGGCGCGCTGACCTTCGGATTCATCGGCGTGTTCATCGGCCCAACCCTGTTGGCCGTCGGTTATCGCCTCGTACAGGAATGGTCCCTTGCGCGTAGCGCGGTTGCCGTCGCTGACGCGCCGGTGACCGCAGTCGTTCTCATTCAGGAGTGAAAGTGCACCGTCATCAAGAAATACATCGATCGCAGCGCGCAGCGCTCCTTGCGAAGATCTGCGTCGTGATCATCGCGTGTTGCGTCCCCGTCGCGATCGGTCAGGACAAGAAAGTCGCCGCGACCGGCGTGGAACAGAAGGCCGACGCCGTGCTGCGGCAGATGAGCGCAACGCTGGCGAGCGCGCCGGCCTTCACGGTCGACGCCGAGCAATCGATCGATCAGGCCGACGAATCCGGCCAGAAGATTCAGCTCTCCAAGCGCGTTCACATCGTACTGTCGCGCCCAAACAAGCTCGCGACTACCGTGAAGGGCGATGTGGAAAATCTCGCGTACTTCTACGACGGCAAGACCGTGACGATCGTGAACAACAACGATCGCGTTCACGCGGTGCAGGATGCGCCCGATACGATCGACGCAATGTTCGACTTTCTCGCCGAGCGCTTCGGCGTCACCGCGCCGCTGTCCGATCTGCTGTTCAGCGATCCGTACAAGGCGATGACCACTCACGTCCGCAGCGGGCGATACCTCGGAATTCATGAGGTTGCCGGCGTGAAGTGCCATCACCTTGCGTATCGCCAGGACGGAATCGATTGGCAAATCTGGGTGGAAGACGGCGAGCGCGCGGTGCCGCGCAAGGTTGTGATCACGTTCAAGGAACAGCCGGGCTATCCGCAGTTCGTCGCCGTGCTGAACAACTGGGACCTGAAAACGACGCCGGCGAGTGGTGCGTTCACCGCCAAGATTCCCGAGGGAAGTAAGCGCGTTGATTTACAACCGTTACAGACTCAATCGGACACAGGCGCCGGGAGCGGCAAGTGATCAACTTCCGCAGCAGCTCAGTCCCGGGAACATTGACGGCGATCATGGTCGCGGTCGGAGGTCTGTTCGCCTTCGGTCAATATGCGGTCAATCGACAAGTCGGCCAACCGGTTTACGGCGGCAGCGGTGGCGGGGGAGGCGGATCGGTTCGATACGGATACGTCGCGCCGGTAGCATACAAAACATCAACGCTGCTGCCCTCGGAAGTGCGTAACAACTACTACCGTTCCGGCGCGATGCCATCCGACATTCGAATGAATTACCGAGCCGCGGGTCCGCTCGCGGCTGGTGGTGCGGCGGCGTACATTCCGGGCGGCTCGCCGGTTGTCATTCGCGCCGGCTCGGCGCCGCAGGGAAACATGGTCAACCCGATGGGCCCGCGCCCTCCGGCGCAAGCCGGCTTGCCGATCGCGCCGTCGATTCATTACGGCGCCGCGGCCGGCCAGGTTGCGTGGGCAACGCCGATGCACGGGGCGGTGCAGCTACAACCGTCGGGCTCTGCGATCCCGACATCATCAATGTCGGCCAACCCCTTTGGCACGATCCATTACCCCAATTCGCGGTGAATGATGATGACAAATTCCAGCAATCCGATAGCCCGCGTGAGATCGTTAGACCAAGGTCCAATAGGCAAGTGGCCGCCCGTTTCGAGAATGAAAAAGCACACCGGTTGTCGCATCAATTTTGTGGAGTCGAACATGCAAGCGAACGAGCTCAGGCGTCGTCTGTTCCGATCGGCAACCGTTGCGGGCCTCGCCGTCGGGTTGCTGACAATGGTAACCGGATGCGACACCGCGGAGACGCAGGCAAGCGCACCGCCGCCGCCACCGGTGAACGTGATCGTTCCGGTCGCAAGCGTTGTTCAGGAATACGACAACTTCAGCGGGCGCGTCGCGGCCGTGTCGTCGATCGATGTGCGCTCGCGCGTTCCCGGGTACGTCACCAGCATCAGCTTCAAGGACGGCGACTTCGTCAAGAAGGATCAGATCCTCTTCCAGATCGATGCCAAACCGTACGAAGCCGCGATCAGTGCGGCCAAGGCGCAGCGCAAGCAGGCGCAAGCAGAGGCGGATTACGGGAACCGTGAACTGGAGCGGCTCAAACCGCTTCAGGCGAGCGGCGCGGCAAGCCCGCTGGAAATGTCCAAGGCGCAGGACCAGGCTGACCGCGGCGCAGCCTCTGTCGCCAAAGCCGATGCCGAAATTGAAGCGAAGCAACTTGATCTCGACTACGCCACCGTGAAGTCGCCGATCGACGGCCGCGTCAGCAGGTCGAACTTTTCAATTGGCAATCTGATCGCCGGCGACACACCGCTTACAAACGTGGTGTCGCTAGATCCGGTCTACGTCAACATGGATGTCGATGACAACACGCTGCTCTTCTATCGCCGAGAGGCGCGCAAGAAAGCCGAAAGCCAGGACATAACGCGCATTCGCGACGCCAATCTTCCGATGTTCGTCGCGATGACGGATGAGAAAGATTTTCCCCACAAAGGGATCATGGAATACATCGACAACCAGGTCGACCCGATGACCGGCACAATCCGCGTGCGCGGCGAATTCCCCAATCCGCAGCGCATTCTCACGCCCGGCCAATTCGTGCGAGCACGGTTTCCGCGCGGCGATGCACGGGAGCGCCTGCTCGTCCCCGATCGTGCGATCGGACGCGATCAGGACCGTAAGTACGTGTTGGCGGTGAATGACAAGAACATCGTCGAGTACAAGGCGGTCGAGACCGGCGAACTGTTCGGCGAGAACCGGGCGATCATCAGCGGCTTGAACGCGGGCGAGCGGGTCGTCGTCGACGGCGTGCAGCGCGCTCGGCCTGGCCAGCCCGTGACGCCAACTCTGGTGCAACCCGCGACGCAGCCGACGTCACAACCCGCAATTTCCGCAAAGTGAGCGAGCGCGATGTTTTCAAAGATATTTATTGATCGTCCAATCTTCGCGTGCGTTCTGTCCATCATTCTGGTGCTGGCCGGCGCGGCGGCGGTGTTCACGCTGCCGGTGGCGCAGTATCCGGAGATCGCGCCGCCCAGCGTCTCGGTGACCGCAACCTATCCCGGCGCCGATGCCAAGGTCGTCGCTGAAACCGTCGCCTCGCCGATCGAGCAGCAGGTCAACGGCGTCGAGAAGATGCTCTACATGAGCAGCCAGTCGAACAACGACGGCACGTATACGCTGACCGTGACGTTCGAGCTGGGAACCAACATCGACATCGCGCAGGTGCTCGTGCAGAACCGCGTCGCGGTTGCGACGCCGCAGTTGCCGGATGCGGTGAAGCAGATCGGCGTGACGGTGAAGAAGAAATCACCGAGCATCTTGCTGGTTGTCAATCTCTATTCGCCGGATGGACGCTACGACGCACTGTACTTGAGCAACTACGCGACCATCCAGGTTCGCGATGAATTGTCGCGCGTCACAGGCGTCGGCGACGTGTCGTATCTCGGGCAGCGCGACTACAGCATGCGCATCTGGCTGGACCCCGAGAAGCTATCGATCCGCAACCTGACCGCGAACGATGTAAGCGCAGCACTGCGCGAGCAGAACGTGCAGGTCGCCGCCGGAAAGCTCGGCCAGCCGCCAGTCAGTCAGAATCAGGATTTCCAGTTCACGCTGACCACGCTTGGCAGACTGATCGATCCCGAGCAGTTCGCCAACATCGTCGTGCAGACCGGCAAAGACGGACAGATCACTCGTGTGAAAGACATCGGCCGCGTTGAGCTTGGCGCGAAGAACCTCGACCAGGCCGGCACGCTGGACGGCAAACCGTCGGTGGGCCTGGCGATCTACCAGCTTCCCGGCTCCAACGCCATCGCCACTGCCGAAGCGGTCCGCGAGAAGATGAAGGACCTGAAGACGCGGTTTCCCGAAGGGCTAGACTACGCAGCGGTCTATGACACGACTCCGTTCATCAATGAATCGATCAACGCGGTCATTCATACGCTGATCGAAGCCGTCATTCTCGTCGCGCTGGTCGTCATCATCTTCCTTCAGAGTTGGCGCGCGTCGCTGATTCCGCTGCTGGCCGTCCCGGTATCGGTCGTCGGCACGTTCGCGGCGCTGGCGATGTGCGGATACAGCCTCAACAACCTCACGCTGTTCGGCCTGGTGCTTGCGATCGGCATCGTCGTGGATGACGCGATCGTCGTCGTCGAAGCGGTCGAGCTGAACCTCGCCAAGGGAATGAAGCCCAAGGAAGCCTCTGTCCTGGCGATGCAACAGGTCGGTGGACCGCTGATCGCGATCGGCCTGGTGCTGGCGGCCGTGTTCGTGCCGTGCGTGTTCATCCCGGGTATCACCGGACAGTTCTTCCGGCAATTCGCCGTCACCATTGCGATTGCATCGCTGATCAGCGCGTTCAACTCGTTGACGATGAGCCCCGCGCTGTCCGCCCTGCTGCTCAAAGGGCATCACGACAAGCCCGATGTGCTTCAGCGGGCGATCAACTTTCTCTTCG
>JACMJD010000386.1 GCA_014380825.1 Phycisphaerae bacterium
GCGTGGTGTGCTTGCCGTCACGCAAGCCGAGTTGTTCGGCCCGATAGCGCTCGAGCGCGGACCGGAGTGGGACGAACGATGAACGATGAATGATGAACGATGAAGTCAGATCTTTACTTCATCGTTCATCGTTCATCATTCATCGTTAACAGTTTATGCCTCAAACGATGTTGCTGAACTCGCTCGATGCGCTTCGCCGCAAGGTGAAGGTGCTGGGAGTCGCTTACGGTGTTGGCATCGCGCTGGCTGTTGCTGTCATCGGGTTGCTCGGCGCATCGATTCTCGATTATTTGCTGAACTTGCCGGCGGCGCCGCGGATTTTTGTTTCGCTGGTCGTGCTCGGCGCGATCGCTCACGTCTTGTGGTGGTATCTGATCAATCCGGCCATGAAGCGCGTCAGCCTGAGTGATATGGCCGGGAAGCTGGAGACGGCGTTTCCGCAGTTTGATGATCGGCTGCGCAGCACGGTGAATTTTCTGGGCGGCCCGATTCCGGGTTCGGATGCGATGAAAGATCGCGTTGTCGGTGAGACGACGACGCTTGCCTCGCGGCTCGATCTGTCGCGCGCGGTCGTCACCGCGCCGGCTTGGTATTCGCTGGCCGCGGGAATCGGCGCGGTGGGATTTTTGTTTCTGCTGGCGACGTACGTCATCAATCCAACTTATCGAAACATCGCGCTGGCGCGGCTGTTCATGCCGTTCGCTGACAACGCCTGGCCGAAGCGCGTGCAGATTGATCTGGTCGGGCAGTTGCCGCAGCGCATTCCGGTTGGGCAGCGGCTGGATGTTCGCATGAAGCTCGGCAAGGGCGATCGCGAATCGATGAAGGCGATTGTCTATTACCAATACGACGGCGGCGCGGTCATGCAGGAATTCATGACGCGTGGTGCGGACGGAACCTATTCCGCCTCGCTCGATACGCGGGTTGAATCCGGCAAAGCATCGACCGCGATGAAAGTCTGGATGCGCGCGGGTGACGATGAGCGGCAGGTCGGCGCCGTCACGGTTGTGCCGCGGCTGACGATCAAATCGGTTGAGGCGGTCATCTCGCCGCCGGAATATGTGCAGCCGCAGCAGACGTCGACGGTGAACCTGTCGGCCGCCCCGGCGGTGATGGCGGTGGGATCGAAAGTCGCCGTGCGGATCACGTTTAACAAACCGCTCGATGCGGGCGTTGAGCCGGAGATCGTTTCGCTGGAAGAGGCGGGGAAAGCGGCGGCCGCGCCGAAGATCGCGTGGTCGCGCGATGGCAATTTATCCGCCGTCGGTTCCTGGGTGGCGACGAACTCGTTGCGATTCCGCGTGCGCGGCACCGATACCGATCAATTCTCAAACAGCGCGCTCGAAGAATACGAATTGATCGTCCGTCCGGATCAAACGCCCACCGTGCAGATCGAAAATCCGCGCCGCAGCGAAGAGCGAACGCCGGTCGCGGTCATCCCGGTGCAGGCGGTGGCGGAGGATGATTACGGAGTCACGTCGCTGAAGCTCGTCGTCGATCGGCTTGGCGACAAGCGTCACTGGGAAATTCCGCTCGTCGAAAGCGCATCGCCAGTCTCCGGAATCAACTGGAATCGCGCCGAAGCCACCGGCGACCGCTTGCGTTTTCGCGTCAATCACGATTGGGACTTATCGAAACTGGAAAAAGCCGATCTGAAGTCCGGTGACGTGCTCGAATACTACTTGCTGGTCACCGACAACTTCCTGCTCAACGGACAGCGTCACGAACCGGTTCCATCGGGCAAGCTGCGCATCGCGATCATCAGCCAGGATGATCTGACCAATCGCGTGATCGACGACCTGCGCAAGATCAAGGAACAGATCGGCGCAACGAAGAACAACCAGACGCGCACGAAACAGCAAACCGAGAATCTAAAGAACGACACGAAGGACAAGCCCGATCTCGACGCCGCCGACCGGGCGGCGGCGGAGCGGTTGACGAATCAGCAGTCGAACGCCGCGGCGCAGGCGATGGCGCTGTCGACACGATTGCAGAACTTGCAGAAAACGCTGGATGAGAACAAGTCGCCGTCGAACGATCTAAGGGATCTTGCCCGCGATGTGAAGAACGATCTGGATCGGGCGGCCGATGGTCCGATGAAACAGGCGGGGCAGGATCTGCAAAATGTCGTGCAGCCGAATCAACCCAAAGACAAGCGCGACGCCGCGCTGGATGACGCACAGAAAGAACAGACCAAAGCGACCGATCAGCTTCAGCAGGCGATGGATCGGATGGCCAACATCGGTTCGCTGGCGCAGACGATTGAGCGGATCGCGGAGATTCTGAAGGACCAGAAAGACGTCACCAAACAGACCGCCGACGCCGGGCACGACAATCTCGGCAAGCGACCAGAGGAGATGAAGCCCGAGGATCGCAAGAAGCTCGAGGAAGCGGCCGACGCGCAGGCGAAGCTCGCCGAGCGGACGGGCAAGGCGATGGACGAAATGCAGAAGATGGCCGAGCAGATGAAGCGCTCCGATCCGTCTGCCGCCGACGCGATGGAGAAGGCGCAGCAGACTTCGAAGCAACAGAACGTGCAGAAGTCGCAACAACAGGCGGCGCAGAACGCGAAGCAAAATCAGCAAGCGCCGGCGCAGAGCGCGCAGCGACAGGCGGAGCTTGGCTTGGAGATGATGCTTAACCAGCTTCGCGAAGCCGAGCGAAATCGCCTGGCGGAGCTATCGAAGAAGCTCGAAGAATTGCA
>JACMJD010000387.1 GCA_014380825.1 Phycisphaerae bacterium
AATGTCGGCAACGCGCGCGTAGAAATGTTGTCCGTGCTGGTCAACAGCAACGACCGTTCCAAGCGGCGCGATTTGACGATCCTCAAATTCGATGGGGTCAAACGACATCCTGCACCCGGCGATTCGACGCTGGCCGGCGACCAAGACGTCGCAGGATTGCGGAATTACTTGTAGTGCCAGCGCGACAACTTCCACCAGGGCAGGCGTAAAGTCCCACTCGCGTCGTGTGGAATGCTTCTTCTCATACGCGTCCTCGACTAGCCCATTCAACAATGCGCGAGACGCCGTAGTTGGGTGGCAAAATTCGCTGAGTCGGTTGTAAACGGCGCGAAAGTGTTGGCGACCCGCGATGTTCTTCTGACGGTTGATTAGTTCTTTCAAGGCGCGGGGCGCATCGTCATCTGAAATAGCTTGCGTCTGCGTCACGAGGGCGGCATAAAACTGGTTCCATGTATGGGGATCATCGCTCTCCGTCGGAACGTCATTAAGCGGTTCGGTCCATCGACCTGACACGAATCGGAGAAGCTCACGGTGAATCGATCGATCCTTCGCCGACAGCGATGGCTGAGCGTTCGATCGGTAGCGGGGCCAGACATCTCGCTGGAAATGCTCTTCCTGTCCATTCAGTTGAAGTTGCAAATGATCAAACGCGCACGCATGCTCGACTAATCCACGAGTGGACATTGCAAGTGCAATTTCGTTTTCGTTCCCTAGAGCCCAGGAAATCATGTTCAGAAGTCGGAAGGTTGAGTCTGCCTGTGTACGCGACGCCAATATCAGTAGCTGGTGAATTTGCCTCCAAAAAAATTCGGCTTCCATCCCACTTCCCAGCCTCGCCAATTGCCGAAAGTGGTTCGCGCCTAGGAAGGTAAATCGGTTGCAATTCCGCAACGGCTTGATGATGTCAGCGATTGCCGTGTAGGTCTCCCGAATGCGCTCGGGAATTTCACGCGCACCCAACTGCGACGCGACGTGCATGCTGTTCGCACAAGGCTCGAAGCTGCAAAATATGTCGCGTCGGCGCGCATTCCGCGAGGATCGTGGTTTTCGTCGATTCATGTTTTCTTCAAGTTCTTGACTCAACCGTTATTCAATCATCCGCCTTATCCCCATCCTTCATCACAAACCGCGCCTTCAACTTCGCCACAGGCTTGGCCAATCCTGCGAGCTCCACTGACCGCAACACCTCGGCGAAATCCTTATACGCGTCCGGCGCTTCGTCCTTCGGGTACGTGCGGCAGTTGCTGAGGATGTCGCACTGATCCATCTCCTGATCAATCGCGGCCTGGTCGAGGCGGCGAATTGCATCCTTGCGTCCCATGCGGCGGCCGGCGCCGTGGTTGACGCTGTAGCGGCTCTTGGCGGCGCCGTCGGTCGCGACCATCACCACGCTGCCTTCCCGGGGGTTGCCCGGCAACAGGATCGGATGGCCGGTGTTCGCGAACGGAGTATCGCGCAGCGCGTGATGTCCGGCGGGAAACGCGCGGGTAGCGCCCTTGCGGTGAACCCACGCGATGTTGTTGTCCACCACTTCCTTGCGCGCGATGTTGTGGCTGATGAAGTACACCAGCTGTCCGGTGGTGCCGGGCAGGACTTCCTGGAACGCTTCGAGCACCAGCGCGTTGATCAGCAGGTGATTGACCGTGGCGAAGTTCGCGCCAAGGGCCATATCGTCGATGTACGCGTCGGCGTGTGCTGTGCCGAGCGGCGCGTAGACGAGCTCGCGATCGTCGCCCGGCAGCGGAATGCTCCAGGTTGAAAAATGCTGCTGAAGCGAGCGGAACTGTCCGCTCGCCAGCTTGTGGCCCAGGCCACGCGAGCCGCAATGCGAGAGAAACGCGACGCAGTTGTCGCGCAGGCCGAATGTGTTCGCGGTGGCGCGCGCGGCATCATCCTCGGCGATCGATACGACCTCGCATTCGCCGAAGTGATTTCCGCCGCCGTAGCTGCCGAGTTGGCGAATCTTGTCTTCGAAGTCGCCCAGTGATTCGCGATGAAGCAGCTCCTCGAGGCGCAGCGAAAGCGCATCGGCCGATTCATCGTGGCCGACGTGGAAACTGTCCTCGCAGCGGCTGGCCCATTCGAACGGGATGCCCAGCGCCCAGCACACATCGGCGCTGGCGCCTTGCGTGACCCCCTTGATGCCGACATCGCGCCCGACCTTGCGACTCTTGCGGCACGAGCGCTGCCCGCGCCCCGCGCCCGTGGGAATGCGATGACCGATCGCATCGATCAGCGCGCGGCGAACGGTGCGATCCGAGATCGCATCCGCGGGAATATCCATCTGAAGCAGGCTCATCGAGCACTTGATGTCTACGCCAACCGGGCCGGGATAAATGTGCGTCGGCGAGACCATGACGCAACCCACGGGCGCGCCGTAGCCACGGTGCGCATCGGGATTCAGGATCAGATCGGTCACGCCCGGCGCCAGCCGTGAATTGATCGCCTGCTGCAGGCATCCTGCGTCGAACCCGGCGCGAATTGCGTTGGTGCCGATGACCGTGATGGGCGACTTGCCCTTCACGGGAATAACTCCGATTGCCGCTTCCTGCGCGACGATCGCCGTCGACGGCTGAGAATTTTCAATGCTCTGACTCATAGCAACCCGACCTTCAAAAGACACGGCCACCGCAACAACTGGGCGACAAAAGGTAATCGAAACGCTGCTCTACCCGCTGAGCTACGGCCCCGGTGATTCTGGAATGGAGCCGACGGGACTCGAACCCGCGACATGTAGTTCCGATGGCATTCGCACCAGCATTTTCAGTTCAACTCGGCGACAAGAATTTTGGAGAAACAGTGATCGTTGCTCTACCACTGAGCTATCGCTCGCGTCACCGCGAACGAGCAGGATTCGAACCCGCGACCTTCGATTTATGTAGTTCATCCGGCATTCGCCGAGTTTCTCAAAGCCAAAAGGAGGCGTGACGACGAGGATCGATGAAACCATTAACGCGCTCTACCACTGAGCTACCGCGCGACATCGTGCAAATCGCATTAGCGCGGGTGGGATTCGAACCCACGACCTCGTGCTCCTGAAGCATGTAGTTCCATCAGCATTCGTCACGCCAACGATCGTTCACTCATCCATTTCCTCCAACGTCGGCATTGTCTTACGCAGCGACGCAAGATCCTTGCGAGTCTGGATGTTCCAACGCTCGGCGTTCTTACGCATCGGCGCGATAAACTGCGCTTCAACCAGATCGATCACCTGATTCCACTGGTCGATCACCTGCTTGAGCAGCGCCACCGGCGCCACGCGCTGGCCGGACTGCTCGACCTTCCATTTGCCGATTCCCGAAACGGGAAACCGGCGGAACCCGTTGCTTCGCCAGCGCGCGTTGCGCAACAGCTTCGCGTTCACGGCAATGCCGAGCTTGCCGAGCTTTTCCGCGGTAGCCCGCGGGCTTCGCCAGGTTTCGCGACGCTCGGCGAGATTGGTGAACGAGTAGATCAAGTTGTCGATCTCCCATTCCCAGAAATCGCTTTGCGCTAGGAACTGCAATTGACGACGCACGACGTCGCCGGAGCTCGTGCTGAAAAACCGCAGCGCGCCCAGCAACGCATCGGCGCGCAGGACCAGATACAAGCTAGTCCGGCGAGTCGCTCGCTCGAGTTCCGATTTTGATTCCGACATCTGATCCTCCTTTCGAATCACCAGTCAAAAAGCACGGCGACGAATTCGGAGAAACAACTGGTCTTGCGACCAAAGCCGGCGTGGATTCCACCAGCGGAGAACCCGCATTCATCGCACGGGCTTTCACCCGTATCTCCGGCGTGCATAGAGTTCTTTCAGCATTCGCCAAGCTCAAATCGGAGTGGCTGGATTCGAACCAGCGACCCGCTGTTCCCGAACCTACGCTACACTCCGCAAATCGATCGCGCCCGTGTTTTTCCCGACACGTCTTTCGACGCCGCTGGTTTTTGCTCAGAGGCGCGACCGATAATCAGTAACGGCGGCGACGATCGTTGGTGAGAGTTCGCCACATCGCTTTCGCGACATGACGCGCGGGTTTCGAAGCCCGCTCGGGCTTGCGCCCTTCACCATGTACTCCGCACCGGCATTCGCCTGCCGTTATTTACTTGTCAAAAGATCGGGCCGACAAATTCAAATTGACGAGACGTTACAGGTTTTGATGTAGTCCCGATCGGCATTCGGCCCGACGACTGCGTTACGAACTTCCGTTCAATCTGCGGCGAAGACTCTCGCCGTCGCCGCAGGGCTAGATTCACAACGAAACTTGCTCGATCACGCCAACCCAATGGTTGGAGTTGAGCGAACCCTTGGCGAACTCGGCGATCACGTCAAAGACGTGGTCAGAGAATCCGCCGATGTTCAGCACGTCGTTGCGGCCCGTGTCGACCGCCTGCGTCGTGCTGTACGGCTGCAGGTCGATGCACACGAGCTTCGCCTGCGGGTTGCGTGCCTGGAACGCGGACCACTCCTTCATGGTCTGCGTGCGCCCGCCACCGAACCGGCCATACGCGGGCGAGTCGACCCACGACTCGTTATCCGAGACGTAGATCACGATGTCGCCCGTCGCCCCACGACGGTTTAACTCTGCCAACGGCGCGGAACAGTTCGTTCCGCCCGCCGGCAGCGACGCCAGCTTCTGCGCGTTGGTCATCACGCTGTCGCGCGGGTTCAACGTGATGTCGATCGCCACGTTCTCGAACGGGATCACGCCCGCCCGCGGGTTCGTGCGCAGGATCGTTGCCGTGATCAGTGCCGCGACATCGACACAGCGCACGACCGAGCTCGCGCCCTTGCGCGCCCCGGTGATCGGAGAATGCATCGAGCCGGAGACATCCGGGAAAACCCAGACACCGCGACCCTGATCCACCTTGGGAACGTTGCGCGTTGCGATCTCCATCGCATCCTGCAACGCCTCGCGCACTGACGCCGGCACGCTCTTGTCGGCATTCATAAACGCGACCATCAACTGGTACGGGAACACCCGCGCGTTCTCGATAGCGTTCTCATCGCGCAGACGATCGGCGATCCGATTCGTCAGCGCCTTGTCGTCGAACACGTCGTGACGGACGAACGTGTTCAGGTTCATGCGCGTCATCTGCCACGGCGCATTCGTAGCGATCTCCTTCCAGTGCTGCGGCTTGAGGTCCAGGCTCGTGAGCATCTGGAACGGCACGGCCGGTACAACTTCGGTCTCGCCGCACTTGAAAGCTTCGAACGACTGGACCAAGTCCGGCAACGCCATCGCATCGTGCGGCTGGCCGATGAGGTATCCGTACAGCGCGGCGCGCGTTGCGTTGGCCGGCTTCGGGTGGACCATCTTGATCACATCCGCCAGGCTCGGATCGTTGCCGACCGAGGCGCGGAAGATTTGATCGTCCGTCCGACGATCGAACCAGTTCTGCACCAGCCGCTTCGGCAACGTACCCAGCGACTTCCGCCCAACCGCGCCGCTGCGCATGATCTGCACGAAGTTCCGCAACATGCGGCCGTCGTCGATCACGCGATCGAAGACTTCCGCCAGCAAACCCGGCGAGAAGACCGACAGCGTTGCGCACAGCAACGCCGGCAGATCCTTCATGTTGCCGGTGTTCCGCGCGTACAGGGCGACACGGGCAATGAATTCCGGCTCGACTTCCGGATGCGAGCAGAGGTTCAGCACCGTCTTGAGCTGATCCTCAGCCGAAGCATAAAACGTCGTGTTGAGGCAACCCGTCGCCGCGTACTGTGCCAACGCCGCCTTGGGCGAGAGCTTGTACGCAATACCACCGGCCTCGTTGACCGCATCCGTGTTCGGGATGAACTTTCCGATCAGCGACTGAAAGAGCGTCTTGTTTGCCATGATTGACTCCGGTTCGTTTGTTCGCTCGAATCAAAGCACGGCCGATGCCAATATGCGGACGAGGATACGATTTGAACGTAAATGCAGTATCAGCAGATAGATACCAGATGACCGGCTGAAACGGGCACGCACAGTTTTCTAGAGAATTTCTATCCGAATAGATAACTTTGTATATTGCTAGCGATGCCTCTGAAGCGAACGGTGGTTATCGGTTTGATCGGCCCGGTGCTCGACAGCGGTCGCAATGCCGATCGCTGGGAACGCTGGCGTCCGAGCGTTGCGGTCTGCCAGCAGGAAGACTTGCTGGTCGATCGGTTTGAGTTGCTCTTCGATCGGAAGTTTACCGCCCTGTGCGAGACCGTCTGCGCCGACATCCGTTCGATCAGTCCCGAAACCGAAGTACGGACGCATGACGTTCACTTCGACAACGCCTGGGATTTCGAGGCTGTCTATTCGGCGCTGCACGATTTCGCGCGGGGCTATCCGTTCAAGCCGGACGAGGAGGACTATCTCGTGCACATTACAACAGGTTCGCACGTTGCGCAGATCTGCCTTTTCCTCCTGAGCGAGACGCGCTACATGCCCGCCAAACTCCTGCAGACCGCCCCGCCGAGCAAGCATCGTGGAGGGACGGGATCATACGACATCGTCGACTTGGACCTATCGAAATACGACAGGCTGGCCGCGCGGTTTACGCGGGAGGCACGCGAGAGCACATCGATCCTGAAAAGCGGAATCGAGACGCGCAACCAAGCGTTCAACCTGCTGATCGAGCAGATCGAACACGTCGCGATGAATTCGAAAGCGCCGATGCTGCTGACGGGTCCGACCGGCGCCGGCAAATCACAACTGGCCAAGCGGATCTACGAGCTCAAGAAGCATCGCCGGCAAATCGAAGGGAAATTCATCGAAGTAAACTGCGCGACAGTTCGCGGCGACGGCGCGATGAGTGCGCTTTTCGGCCACGTGCGTGGGGCGTTCACGGGCGCGGTCGGCGAACGGCCAGGCTTGCTGCGCGCGGCTGATGGTGGATTGCTGTTCTTGGATGAGGTGGCCGAGCTTGGGCCGGATGAGCAGGCAATGCTGCTCCGCGCAGTAGAAGAAAAGCGATTCCTTCCCGTCGGATCCGACAAAGAAGTCAGAAGCGATTTCCAATTGATCGCCGGCACGAACTGCGATCTCCAATCGGCGGTGCACGGCGGAAAATTCCGCGATGATCTGCTCGCCCGCATCAATCTCTGGACGTTTCGACTGCCGGCGCTACGCGATCGCCGGGAAGACATCGAGCCAAACTTCGATTACGAACTGGAACAGTTCGCCAAATCAAGCGGCACGAAAGTGACGTTCAACAAAGAGGCGCGTGAACGGTTCCTGACATTTGCGACTTCGGGCGAAGCAACATGGACTGGCAACTTCCGCGACCTGAATGCCGCCGTCACGCGCATGGCGACAATGTCGTCCGGCGGACGAGTCAACGTTCAGGCGGTGGACAATGAGGTCAGTCGATTACTTGAGTCATGGTCCGCGCCGGCAAGTCGTTTTTCATCGGACGGGCTTGCAAGTTGTCTCGAGAAATCCGTACTCGAGGAGCTCGATCCATTCGATCGAGCTCAACTCGCGGAAGTAGTTACGGTGTGCAGGCGAAGTCGAACCTTGTCAGACGCCGGCCGCGCGCTGTTCGCCGTCTCGCGAAAGCAGAAGGAATCCACGAACGATGCGGATCGACTGCGGAAATATCTGGGTCGGTTCGGCCTCAGCTGGGCAGAACTACAGGTCGACCGGACGCGATAGCTAGAACGTGACCGCCCGAATTCCGCGGTTACGCGTGCAACTGAGAACTTGCGGATTCAAACCTGCATCGTCGTCTTTGCCGTGTGCCCACCCCTGCGGCGAGGACGGAGCCCAGGACGAGCATGCTGCTGGCCGGTTCCGGCACTGCGGCCACGAGTGTGTTGGCCGCGGCGGCGCCGTACGAATCGCCAGTGAAGTCTGATCGCAGGTCACCTGCGGGTTGGCCAGCAGAGGCGTTCAGCCCGTGCGGCGGACCTGCCGGATCGCCGCCGCCGACCCGTTGCAGGCTACGCAAGACCGCGCTGCCCTGGGTGTTGAATGCCTGGTCGATCAGCGAGTAGTCGTCGAAGTCGACGATCCCGTTGTAGTCGAAGTCGCCGTTGAACCACCCGGTGCGGTTGTTGTTGAACCCGTTGTCCGTGCGGCTGTAGTCGTCGAAGTCGACGATGCCATTCAGGTCGGTGTCGCCGTTGTACGTGTATTTGATCAGCACGGATGCCTCGGTGCTGCTGATCGTCTCGCCCTCGAAGGTCGCGCTGGCACTACCGCCGTGACCGGCGATGTACTCGGCGCCGCTGATCGCGCCCAAGGCCGTGTTGTGCACGGGGCTCGCCGCCGCCGCCGCCGCCGCGGAGATGAACGCCGACGTGCCGGTCGCGACGTTGGCGCTGTCCCAGCCGGCGAGCTTGCCGCGATGCAGTTGCTGCAGCAGCGCCGCCGGGATCGCCGCCGACGGATCGCCCGCTGAGGCGCGATCGATGATCACGGCGCCGCTGACATCCACGATGCGGCTGTTCTGCAGGTCGCCGGCGAAGCGGACGAGGCTGACCGAACCGCTGCTGCTGGCTTTACTGCCCACCGTCAGCGTCCCGCTGTTGTTGAACGTGCCGGATGCCGCTGTCGTGAAGTGGTGGCCCTCGCTGACCGTCAATCGTCCGGCGTTGCTGAGCAGCGTGTTCTGGATGGCCGGGAAGCTCGAAGCCGGAGACACTAATGTAACGGCGCCGCCGGGGCCGATCGCCGCGATCGCGCCGTTGCCCGGGTGGGCGAACAGCAACGTCGCGCCGCCCGCGACGCTCCACGTTCCCGCGAGCGTGTTGTTGCTCAGTTGCGTCACCGGCGTATCGAAGCGCAGTGTCCCGCCGGTGACGCGGGTCGCACCGGTGTAATCGTACAGTCGCTGGAGCGACAGCGTGCCGGCGCCGCTCTTAATTAGGTCGCCGCTGCCGCCGAGCGTGCCACTCCCGGCCAGCGTCAGCGTCTGCGTGGCCAACACGTCGAAGCCGCCGCCATTCAAATGGATGCCGCGCGCGGTGGGGAACGAGCCCGCCGCCTGCAGCACGCCGCCGTTGGCCAGCGTCACCAGCGACACGGTGCCGAGCCGCGCATCCGTGTCGATGTTCAGCGTGCCGCCGTTCACGAAGATCGGGCCGTTCAGCGCGGCGTTGTTGTTCGCGGCGCGCAGCTCCAGCGTGCCGCCGCCGGTCTTGGTCAGCGTGCCGCCACTGATCGCGGCGTTGTACGTGACGCGGCGCAGCGCCGGCACATTGATGATGCCATCGCCGCTGAGCGTGACCGGAGCGTTGCTCGCGCCGCTTTGCACGTCCAGGAACCCGCCGGCGAACACGATCGCGGCGGTGCCCAGACTCTCGCCCGTGGCGGCGGTCAGCGTCCCCTGGCCCAGCGTCAACGTCCCGCCCAGCGCGGGATTGGCCGCGGCGCCCAGGAACAGGTTGCCCATGCCCATCTTGGTCAGACCGCCGGCGCTGCTCAGCACCGCGCTGATCGACAGGTCGTCGACCGCCGGTCCGTCGGCGACATCGAGCACGGGGCTAGTGCCCAGCAAGGTCAGGTGACCGCCGATGCTGGCCGAGGTGCTGGCCGCCGTGGTCTGGATCAGCGTCGCACCATTACCGCCAATCGTGCCGAGCGACAGCATGCCGATCGTGCCGGCGCCGCTGGCGTTGTCCGTGAGGATCGAGCCACCGGTCATCGCCAGCCCCCCGCTGAGCGTCTGCGCGTACCCGTTCAGCTTCAGCACGCCCGGAGCATCGGTCGTACCTGCGGCGCGGCCGGGTGGTGGACCGGCGAAGCTGATCGTGCCGCCGGGGGCGATCTGGTTGGGCGCGGCGAACACGACTGTCCCACCACCGATGATCAGGTTGTGCGGGATCGCGTAGTTGCCGTTGTCCATCGCGAAGTTCACGTGCGCCAGGATCAGCGTGCCGGCGTTGACGTGCGTGTTGCCACCATAGCTGTTGGCCGATTGCGGGCCGCTGCCGTTGAGCGGGCCGTGGAACACGACCGTGCCGACGCTGACGACCTGCGCCTTGCTCAGCCCGCGGTCCGGGTCGTTCGCATCGAAGATGTTCACGTCGAAGTTGTCGGTGCCCGTGCCGATGATCCGGCCGTTGATGTCGTTGGTCGCGAACCCGCCGGTACGCAGCGTCAGCGTGCTTTGCAGCACGCCGCCGCCGGTCAGCTCCAACGTCCCGCTGCCGGTCAGGTCCATCGCGCCGCCGAACGTCGCGGCGCCCATGCGATACCGGTTGTTCGCGCCGCCCAACTGGTCGGGCCCGACGTCGATCGCGATCGTGCCGTTTGCCGGCGCGGCGAGCGGGTTGCCGTAGTTGGCCACGACGCTGTCGGACCGCAGGTTCAACGACGCGCTGAGCGACCCGACGCCGCCGGTGAACTGCACGGAGCCCGTGCCCAGCGCGCCGCCGGCGCCATTGCCCACGGCCTCCACGATCCCGTGCTGGATCGTCGTGCCGCTGCTGTAACTGTTGGTGACCGCGCCTAACCGCAGCGTGCCGGGCCCGGCCTTGGTCAGGCTACCGCCGGCGGCGCCGATCACCGCAGCGTCGATCTCCAGATCCGTTGCCACGCTGGCGCCGCCCGAGGCGATCGTGAACGTGCGCGGCAGCGCGCCCAAGTCCAGTTGCCCGGCCGCCGCGCCCAGCGTGCCGACGGCGATCTGGTTCGTCCCCAGCGTGCCGACCGAACTGACGTCGCCGTTCAGCACGATCCGCGCCGGCAGTGCGCCGTTGCCCGATGCGAGCTTGATCGATGCGGCGTTGCCCGTTGCGGCATCGCCGATCACCATGCCTAGCGTGCCGACGTTGACCAGCCCGCTGGTGCCGACGGTGTTGTCGCCGCCACTGATCGTGATCTGGCCGGTGTTGTTCAACACGCTGGCGACATCTGTGCGTCCGCCGGCCAGCAGCACCGTGCCGGCGTGCAGCGTGCCCCCGCCGAACAGGACCGTGCCGTTGTAGTTGCACAGCGCCGCAACCGTCTCGGTCCGACCGTTCAGGTCGAACGTGCCGCTGTTGAGCGTGATCTTGCCGGTGTCGGCGATCTGCTCATCCTGCAGGCTGATCACCGTTCCGCCGGCGACCGTCAAGTCGCCGGGGATCGCGATCGCCCCGGGCTTGTTCAGTTCCATCGTGCCGCTGACAACGGTCGCGCCGGTGTAGTTGCTCGCACCGGTGCCGGCCAGCGTCAGCACGCCGCTGCCACGCTTGGTCAACGTGAAGCTACCGCCTCCGATGTTCGAGGCGATCGTCAGCGTTGCACCGCTGACCGTGATGTTCAGCTCGCTGGCCGTCGTGGTCAGCGTCGCGACGCCCGACTGCGGCGCGATGCTGGCGGCGTTGACGCCGACCTTGATCAGCCCGCCGTCCGACAGCGTCAGCGTGGACCCCGACAGCTGCGCCACGTCGATCGTCTGCGTGCCCACCGTGTCGATCTTCAACGTCCGGATCGAGACCGTCCCTACGGTGGCCGGTGGATCGGTGATGTTCGGTGGCGGCGCGTTGTGCTGCAGGAGCACGTGCTTGCTGCCGGCGAAGACGTTGATCGTGCCGGCGCCGTTGTCGCCGCCGTTGTAGATCGAATCGCCGAACGCGCTGACGCCGCTCGCAGCGCTGTACTGCGCGAAGTCGGCGCTGTTGACCGTGAACCACGAGCCCAGCGGTCCGTCGCTCACGCCGGTGAGGAACAGACGGTTGGTCGTGCCCAGGCCCGAGGCCAGCACGTCCAGCGTCGCCCCGACGCCACGGGGCGTAAGCGATGAGAAGCCGATGGAGGTCGTGCCCAGCGCGCCGTTGGTGATCTGAACCGTCGACGCGCCGCTGCGCGGATACAGCGTGCCGAAGCTGGCGGCAGAGAGCGTGTTGTCGGCGCCCTGGAAGCTGAACGTCCCGCCATCCAGCACAATGTCGCTGCCTCCCGCGCCGCGCGTGCCGCCGCCGCCGTCACCGCCGCCGCCGGCGTCCTGGTGATCGACGAGCAGTTTGCCGCTCACGCCGATCGCGAAGCTGCCGACGTTCGCCAGCGAACCGCCGGCCGCGGTGGCAATCGTCAGCGCGCCATCGCTGACGGCGACGTTGCCGTCATAGGTACTTGCACTGGTGATCCGCAGCGTGCCCGTGCCGCGCTTGGTCAGCAGGCTCGTCGTGCCGGCGCCGCTCAGGCTGCCGTCGAACGTCAACGTGTTGTTGCTCGTGACGTCGATCACGCCGGAGCTGGCTGTGCCGATCGCGATCGTGCGGCCGCTGCTGAAGCTGCCCACCGCCTGCAACGCGCCGCCACCTGAAAGTGCGATGCTGTTCCCGCCGGCGCCCAGCGCGCCGTCGGACGTGATCGAGAGCGTCGCGGCGTTGCCGCTGACGATCGCGTGCCCGCCGAACGTGTTCGACCCGTTGGTCAGCGCCAGTTGTCCGCTGGTCACGCGCACGCCTGCCC
>JACMJD010000388.1 GCA_014380825.1 Phycisphaerae bacterium
CGGGCTGGTGCCGATGGTGATCATCCTCGACACGCCGGCAGAAGCGGCGCGCGAAAGGACGGCGTCGAGTTGATCGTGCAGGCGCGGGTCGGTGAGATGGCAGTGGGAGTCGACCATGAGGGAGAGTTCAGAGGTCAGAGTTCAGCAAGATTCGCATTTGTTTTCCCTGACCTGTGACCTCTGACCTCTAGAACGTCGCTTCGAACGCATCGGTGACATGCCGGATTTGCGGTTCGCGTCCGTGGGGCCAGACGATGGCGACGACGTCGAACCTGGCGGCCGGTTGCGGCGTGCCGTATCGCGACAGGAAGAACCGCGCGGCCTTGGTGATCTGATGTTGCTTGGTCCGGTTGACTTGCTCCTCCGGCGTGGCGGGGTCGTCGCTCTCGCGCGTTTTTACCTCGGCAAATACGAGCGTCTTGCCATCGCGGGCGATGATGTCGATCTCGCCCATCGCGCAGCGAAAGTTCCGCTCGAGGATGCTGTACCCCTGATTCCGCAAATGCTTAGCCGCCACGTTCTCGCCGCGGTCACCGAGCAGATCGCGGTTCGTCGGCGGTTTGAGCAGCGTTTGCAGCCATTCGAACATCGCCCCAGATTACCGTGCGGCTCCCCTCCCTTCCAGAGAGAGGGAGCAAAGCATAAGATTCCGCACCCGCACTCCGGAGGATTTGCACACGTGGCCCAAGCTGACATCATTGTTGCCGACGAGAATCTGCTCCCGCAGGCGGTTGAGCTGTATCAACAGATCTTTCGCCCCAAGCACGAGATCGATTACTTCAAGCGCCGCTTCCTTGGCCGATACAACATCCTCACACTGCTGGCGCGGATGGACGATCGGCCCGTCGGTTTCTGGATCGGGTTCGAACTAAAGCCAGCGATGTATTATCACTGGCTAGGCGCGGTCGTCCCCGAACTTCGCCGCCAGGGCATCGGCCGACAACTGCACGATGCCCAACACGCCTGGGCAAAAGACCACGGCTACGAATACATCCGGTGCGAATGTATGAATCATCAGAAGGAATTCGTGCACTTCGCAATCGAGGTGGGCTTCACGATCATCGGAACAAGATGGGATTCGACGCACGCGGATACGTTGGTCAACTTCGAGAAGAACTTGATCGAATGACTCACGCGATTTCTCGATTGACGCCACCATCCTGAAGACGCGGAAATCCGCCGGTACCAGGTCATTGGTGCCGAACCGGAGCGTCTGCATGCCTCAAGAGCAAGACACGTCGTCTGAGAAGATCGACTTCGAGCAACTCTTTTCGTTCGTCATGTCCCTTTGCGACGGCGACTTCTCGGCTCGTCTTACAGTCGAGGGAAGTCCACGCGCAGTCGATGTCGCCAGGAATCTGAATCGATTTGCTGAGCAGATGGCTGCGCTGACCAGCGAGGTCAAGCGCGTATGCGATGAGGTCGCCGGCGGGCTGCTGGGTGGACAAGTCGAGATTTCGCTGCCGCCGGGACCGTGGCGCGAATGTGTTGAGTCGGTCAATCTCATGGCATATTCGTTGACCAATCAGATCCGCGACCTGAACAATTCCGCGAAGCTGCTGGCGGAAGGAAAGCCGACGCGGATGATCACAGTGCCGTGCGACCGTGAAACCCTCGAACTCAAAACGGCGTTGAATGCAGCGATCGTGCGGACGAAGATGCACGCGTAGTTTGTGACGTCAGGTCGCATCCCCACGTCTCTTCACGACTAGAGCAATAAAAAAGGCGCCGTGGAACCTCTCGGCTTTCCACGGCACCCAGGGAAGGAGGATCGTTACATCAAATATACGATTCCGTTAACCCAATGTTCGATACATTCTTCATGACGTCCAACCCCGATTTTCAGCCTCACTCCCATTCTTCGTGCATCCGATTCTAGGCCCGTGCGAAGCCGATTTCAGCCTGTTGGCAAACGCTGCTTCCTTTGCTCCCCTGCCCGCAAATGGCGTATCCAGCACGTGCAAATATTAATACGAGGAGCGTTTATGCCGGTTCGACTGGGTGCGGCACTGGTTGCGGAATTTGTGGGCACGTTTGCCCTCTGCTGCGTCGGGATACTGGCCATCCACTTCGCCGGGGCGAGCGGGATTGTGGCCGTCGCGCTGGCGCACGGGATCATCCTGGCGACGATGGTCACTGCGGCAATGCCTACCAGTGGCGGGCATTTCAACCCGGCGGTCACGCTTGGGTTTCTCGTCACCGGAAAGATCAAGCCGGTTGCGGCCATCGGCTATATCGTTGTGCAATTGCTTGCTGGTTTGGTCGCGGCGCTGGCGGTGTACGTGATGTTCGGCGCGGGCGCCGACGCGGCGGCCGTCGTCGCGCAGGGCACGCCCGACACTTCGCGGCTCGAGACTGGAGAGCATATTTCTGCCTGGGTTGCGATCCTGGCGGAGATCATCGCGACGTTCTTTCTGACGTTTGTGATCTGGGGCTCCGCCGCAGATCCGCGGGCGCGGAACACCGGCGGTTTCGCAATCGGCCTGACCGTCGCCGCCAACATCCTCGCGTTCGGCGGCCTGACCGGAGCCAGCATGAACCCCGCCCGCAGCTTCGGCCCGACGATCGTCGCGCAGCTGACGAACGACCAAGTCGACCTGTGGGCGCGACATTGGATCTACTGGGTCGGCCCGATCATCGGCGCGCTCTGGGCCGCGATCATCTACCACCTCGTGCTCTGGCCGAGAGACACGAAGCGCGGCATCGATGTAGACGCGATGGACGTGCCGGCGACGCAGAGACCGTGAGGGGAAGACCCAATGACCAAGGTCACAATGACCAATCAATAACCAACGACTAAGTCCGAAATTGGTGCTTCGGGCTTATTTATTGATTGGTCATTGCGACCTTAGTCATTGGTCATTCAATCGCACGCCAGTTTCTGCTAAAAGCACCTCATGCCATCCTTACCCATCGGCGCCCAGCTCTACACCGTTCGTGAACTCATCAAGACCGACTTCGCCGTGACGATCCGGGCGATCGCGAAGATCGGCTACGAAGGTGTGGAGATCGGTCGCTTCCCGACCGCCTACGCTCAACGCGACGCCAAAAAGCTCTTCGACGATCTTGGCCTGAAGATCTGCGGCGTGCATATCGCGGTCGATGAGCTCGAAAACGACCTCCCGCGCGTTGTGGCCGAACAGCAGGAATTGGGCAACAAGAACATCGTGCTCTCCTGGATCGCCGAAGACCGTCGCAAGAACGGCGAGGATTGGCGGGCATTCGCCAAAACGTGCAACGCGATCGGAACGGCGCTGAAGAAGTCGAACATGAGCTTTGCATTCCACAATCACAGCTTCGAGTTCCAAATGTTCGACGGTAAAACCGGGATGGAGATTTTCCTCGAGCACACCGATCCGAACGTCGTGCGGCTCGAACCCGACGTCTACTGGCTCCAGCACGGCGGCGAAGAACCGGCGAAATTCCTGGAACGAAATCGAGATCGCATCCTGCTGATGCACCTGAAAGACATGGCCGCCGGCGAGGATAAGAAATTCGCACCGGTGGGCACGGGCGTTCTCGATTTCAAAGCGATCCTGCGAAAAGCACAAGACGTCGGCGCGCTGTGGGGAATTGTCGAGCAGGACCAGTGCTATGAGACGCCGCCCCTGGAGGCGATGAAGATCAGCTACGAAAACCTGCGAAAAATCGCGGGTTGACCTGCCGTGGGCGTCTCGCCCGCGCGTTCGCGCCCAAGCCGCGTGCGCACGGGCGGGACGCCAATGCCACGGTTAGGCGACTGCCGTTTCGTTCAGCGATGGAAGCAGCGGTGCGAATTGATAGCCGCGCTGCTTCAGCATCTCGGCGAATTGTGGATCGAGCAGCGCATCGCGTTCGCCGGTCCAGTCGAACTTCCAGTCGGCGTATTTCTGCTCGAGCGATGGCGTGTTCACGCCCGGGTGGACGCATAGTTCGATGTCGACTCCGCTCACCGCTCTAAACTCACGCGTGTAAATCTCCAGCGTGTTGTGCCCCGCGTGGGCCAGGCCCAGGATCGGCAGGAATCGGCCGACTCGGTTGCCTAGTCTCGCCGCGAGCCATTGCAGTGCCATTCCGCCGATGTTCTTTTTGATGTTCGCCGGCGACGGGCATTTCGGCACGCGGATGCGTGGCGAGCCAAGTCGCTGGGCAGCATTCAACACCGGTTGCCATACGCCAGGGAACGCGTGAACGTACTGGTGGCTGTCGATGTGCGAAATCGCGATACGATTTTGCTGGCACATCGCCACTTGGGCGTTCACCTCGCGCTCAACCGCCAGCTTCATCGCGCGACCACTGGCCGTCGGTGAGGCGAGTTGTTTGACCAGATCCTTCCACCCCGCAACGATGCGGCCGTCAGTCAACCATGGCTCGCCCACGAGCGTGACGTGCAGGCCGCAGCGGATGCCACGTGCTCGCAGGTCGGCGAGCTGCGACCAGTTCAGCGTCTGCCCCTGCGGCGAAAACGAGATGCTCTGCACCACGCCTGCGTCGACGCATTCGAGAATGCCGCGATCGATGTCCGGATGCAGGCCGAAGTCGTCGGCGTTGACTAGGACGGTGTTCATAAAAACACGAAGAGCCTTCGCAGTCGCGAAGGCCCCTCACCCTAACCCTCTCCCGGCGTACCGGGCGAGGGGATAACTCAGATCAAACCAACACTTTCGCTTTCGACTTCGCGGGCTCCTCGATCTTCACGGCGGGCGTGGTGCCGGCGAGCGGCGTGCCTTGGATGTGGTCCATGACGATGAACGGCGGACGGCCGCGCACCTGCTCGAGGATCATGATCATGTAGCGCCCAAGAATCCCGACCGATGCCATCACGCAGCCACTCAGGAAAAAGATCGCGGTGATCAGATCGGTGAACCCGGGTTCAACCTTAGACCAGGCGATCAGCTTCCATGCCAGATGGCCGAGGCCGAACAGGAAGCTCAAGCCCGCGATGATCATGCCGGCCCAGAACACGAAGTGCAGCGGCACGGTGCTGTAATCGAACAGCGCCTTGCGCGCGAGCTTCAGCGACGAGCGAAACGTGTAGCTCGGCGTGCCGTGCAGACGCTGGGCTTCCTGAAATTCGATCGCGACCTGCTTAAAGCCCAGCGCCGGAATCATGCCGCGAAGAAACTTCTCCCGCTCCGGGATTCGCAGCAGCGCATCGAGCACGCGACGGCTCATCAGTCGGAAATCTGCCGCGTTCGGGACAATCTGCGTATCGGACAGGCGATTGAACGTCTGGTAGAACACGCGGCTGAGAAAGCCCTTGCCGCCATTGCTCGGATCGGAACGAACCATCTGCACAACGTCCGCCCCGCGTTCAAACTCGGCGATCATGCGCGGAATTTCTTCCGGCGGATGCTGAAGATCCGAATCCATCGTGATGATCGCATCGCCCGTCGACATCTCCAGCCCGGCGCACAACGCCGCCTGGTGACCGCAGTTCTTGCTCAGACGGACGTACCCCACGCCGATGCCGTCGCCCCGCAGGCGGCGGATGACGCCTACGGAGTCGTCGGTGCTTCCGTCATCGATCAGAAGAAGCTCCACGTCCCAATGGTCGAGCTGATCCGCCTGCGCCTGGATGCGTGCCACCAGCGTCGGGAGGTTGCTTGCCTCGTTATGCACGGGAACCACGACACACAGCAGTCGTTTGCCGTCGAAAGGCTGATTTATCATTCGATTATTTAGACCCTGATGGTTCACGTCTGGACCTGCCAAAAAGTCACGATACAGGCCATCCCCCATTGGGACAACCCGGTTTGCGTCTCAGTGATAGAACGTCCAAAACCGGGCACCTCGGGCCGTGGAAATTCTATAGAGTGGGATCGGCTCGATGCCGGGCCCGGATTATCACATTACGGAATTGACATTACATCCCCTGTGGAACTGTCAGAACCGGGCTTCCCGAGACTCCGGCAACAACTTGTACCCGCAGTTCGTTACGATAAAGTCCCCATTTCGGACCTAAAACATGTCGACCATCACCACCTTGGAACAGCTCGAATCCATCTACGGCCAGCCTGGCGACACGTCGCTCGTCAAGGAGGTCGGCCAAATCACGCCGGCCTACCGTGCCCTCATCCAGGCGTCGCCCTTCGCGGTGCTGGCGACCAGCGGACCGGAAGGCCTGGATTGCTCGCCGCGCGGTGATCGGCCCGGCTTCGTCCGCATCCATGACGAGCGCACCCTCCTCATGCCCGACCGTCGTGGCAACAACCGCGTCGATTCGCTCCGCAACATCGTGCGCGATCCACGCGTCGCGCTGCTTTTCCTCATCCCCGGCTCCGGCACAACCCTTCGGGTGAATGGCCGTGCGCATCTAGTGGCTGACGCGGATGTGCTGACGTCGTTCGCGGTCGACGGCAGGGCGCCCCGCTCGGTGATCGTCATCGCGATCGATTCGATCTACTTCCAATGTGCCCGCGCGATCGTTCGATCGGATCTGTGGAACCCGGCCAAACACGTCGACGAAACCACTTTGCCAACCGCAGGCCAAATCCTTGCGGAGATGAGCGAGCGCCGCGTCGGCGGTGACGACTACGACCGCATCTGGCCGGAGCGCGCGAAGCAGACGTTGTGGTGACCCGCTCACGAGGATACTCCAGATAGGAACTGCCGAAGGAATCGGACGATCTCGCGTCTGTTCTGAGATTCTTGGTGTCCTTGGTGCACTTGGTGATTCATCCGTTTTTCTTTTGCCGCACCCCGCCCGCCGCTTACACTCACCGGTCACTTGCTCGCCAGAGTTCATAGTTTCATTCTGGTTGGGATCGATCCGCTGCTCTGCGAGGTCGAAGTCGATGTCTCCAACCGCGGCCTCGCCAAGACTACGATCGTCGGCCTGGCGCAGACGGCCGTGAAGGAATCGATCGAGCGCGTCCGCCGGGCGATCATCAATACAGGTTACGCATTCCCGTCGCATCACCTCCTGATCAACCTCGCCCCTGCCGATGTGAAAAAAGAAGGACCCGCGCTGGACCTTCCGATGGCGATCGGATTGCTTCGCGGCACGAACTTCATCCAGAACGACCGACACAAGACGCTGCTCATCGCCGGCGAGCTTGCGTTGGATGGTCGCGTCCGACGGATCAAAGGCGCGCTGTCGTTTGCTCTGCTGGCGAAGCAAAAGAAATTCGCCGGCGTGATCCTGCCCTTCGACAACGCCCGCGAGGCCGCCGTCGTCGACGGGATCGAAGTCTATCCCGTCTCCACGCTTCAGCAGGCGGTCTCGTTTCTGAACGAGCAACTTCCGCTCGAACCCTACGAACTCGACGGTGAATCGTATCAGGCCAGCACGCTCTCGCCCGTCCTGGACTTCGTCGACGTGCGCGGCCAGGAAGCCGTCAAGCGCGCCATCACCATCGCGGCGGCGGGGGCGCACAATATCCTGATGGTCGGCCCACCCGGCACGGGCAAGTCGATGCTGGCCGCCCGTATCCCCG
>JACMJD010000036.1 GCA_014380825.1 Phycisphaerae bacterium
GCCCTTCCGCACACACTGACCCCCGCGCGGAATCAGCACGCTGAATGATCCGCGAGTTTCATCAATTCGCTGTTCAAGGATGGAACCCGTCACTTCGAGATACACGCCGCCGATTCGCGCGCAGTTCATGCTGCGACCTCCGCAGCAGATTCTACCAACGTCGCCGCCACGCGCCCGACAACATCCTTCCACGGCTCACCCAGGACGCGACGCACGAGCCGCAGCGTCGGATACCAATGCGTCGTTGCGCGATCGAGCCCCCACCGCCAGTCCGACGCCACCGGCAAGAGCAGGATGCACGGCTTGTGCAAAGCGCCCGCGATGTGCGCGACGGCCGTGTCGACGGTGATGACCAAGTCAAGGCCGTCGACGATCGCCGCCGTGTCCGCGAAGTCGCGAATGTCGGGCGTCCAGTCGATCAGCGGAAACGAGGGGCGATCTTCTTTGCCGAGCTGTAGGTTAACCCACGTCGCATCCGGCACGTCGGCCAGCGGTTCGAGATCATCGACCGTCATGCTTCGCTGGCGATCGTTATTGTGCGCGGATGAACCCGCCCAACAGAGGCCGATCTTGCGGCCGGGAAGCGATTGCGATCGCTCATGCCATTCTGCCGAGCGTTCCGTTTGTGGTACCGAAACATACGGCTCGTCAATCACCGACATATCCGCCCACGCTTGACCGTGAAGCAGATACGGCAAGCTCATCAGCGGACAGCAGGCGCCAAACTTCGGCAGTTCGTCTCCAACACTGACGATCCAGCTTCGTAGCGCCGATTGCGCGAGCAGCTTCACTTCCGCGCCAGCCTTCATCAGCACCTTCAGGTACCGCGCGAACATGATCGTGTCGCCGAACCCCTGTTCGGCAAACACGAGGATCGTCTTGCCGCGCGGGTCGCTTCCATCCCACGGCTTGCCGCCAACAACCCGATTCATCGCGCGGAATGCCGCGATCTCCCAGCGATGCTCGTACCCAGCCCAGCCTTCGTCGAACAGGCCATGCTGCAACAGGCAGAGCGACAGATTCCAATGTGCCTCGGCCATCGGCGCAGTTTCGATCGCGATGCGCGCCTCATCCAGCGCCTTCGCGTATTCGCCCTTTTGCAGATACAGCTTCGTCAGGTTGATGCGCGCCGCCACGTGATCGGGCTTCAGGTGCATCGCCCGACGCAACGCCTGCTCTGCCTTGTCCCATTGCTCATCACGTTCCCAGATCGTGGCGATGTTGCTCAAGGCTTCAGCGCCGCCGGGATTGATCGCCAGCGACTGCTCGTAGCACACCAGCGCTTCATCGAACCGGCCGAGATGCCCCAGCGCCTCGCCGATGTTGCACCAATGATCGGCGTCATGGGGTGCCAGCTCATTCGCGCGGCGGTACATCACGTATGCAGCGGTGAACTGACCGCACGTGCGGGCGATGATCCCCAGCAGCGACCAGGCATCCGGGAAGGATGGATCGCACGCCAGGGCCTGCCAGTACATCGCCTCGGCCGTGCGGAGATCGCCGGCCTCGTGTTTCTTGTAGCCTTCCGCCAGGAGCTGCATCGCCATCGGACGATCCGGCGCAGGCAGCACTTTCCGCAATTTCATTTCTCTTTCCTTCGTTGAGTCGGGTAAAACCTGAGTCTGATGAAGCACACGCATGTGACCGATCGGGACGACGGCAAGCATCGCAGTCGCGTCGTCATGCGTGATACGGGTGTCAATCAGTTCGGTACGAACGGGATTCAGTGCGGCGTTGAGATCGCCGGCATCGTCACGTCGTCACAAGCTCCGAAGCGGAAGAAATCGAGTCGGCGAAAACGCGACCGAAGTTGATGCCGAACCCTTCGACCGGTTTCAAACCCGCGGGGACTGGCGTCGCGTCCTCTTCATCGAAAATCTCGATCACTGTCGAACGACAGTTGTAATGATTCGGCGGCGTGTAGGTCTTCCACACGGGATCATCTTTTGGCCGTCGCATACCATCGAGCGAGATGCAGAGCTCGGTCGTTCGATCGTCCTGAATCGCCGCAAACTCAAAGCCCCACAAGATTTCCTGAATCGCCGGATCGCTGAGCGAGTTCTCGCGACCGGCGCTGTACGCGATCTGCGTCTGCGTCCGGAACATCGCTTCGAGGCGATAGTTTTCTTCCGGCGCGAAACCCTCATCCTCGAACGCGTGCCGCAACGCCTTGGTTCCTTCGCGAACGCCAAGTCCCTGCTGTGTCGTCGTCAGCAGGGTCCGCTGCAGCCGGTTCTCCAACGCCGTCGCCGCCTGATCTGTCACGCGGAGGGCGGGCGTCTCATACAACTTTCTCAACGAATCAATTTTCCCTTCATCCAGATCCAGCCGCGACTGCAAGAAGTCGATCGCTTCGTCGTA
>JACMJD010000389.1 GCA_014380825.1 Phycisphaerae bacterium
AACGCACGTTAGGCAAAACCGGTTGGACCGTCTCGGCAGTTTCCTTCGGCGCCTGGAACGTCGGCGGGCAGTGGGGCGATGTCTCGGACGCAACTGCGATCGACACCATCAAAGCTGCGTATGATGCGGGCGTGAACTTTTTCGATGTCGCCGATGCGTACGGCACGCCGCCGGGGCGGAGTGAAGAGCTCGTCGCCAAGGCGCTTAAGCCGGTGCGCGACAAGGTGCTTGTCGCGACGAAGGTTGGCAACTTCGGACGGCGGCAGGAGCAGCCGCTGCCGTATACGTCGCCGCTGCACGTCGAGCTGTGTTGCGATGCGAGCCTGCATCGATTGAAGACCGACGTGATCGATTTGTATCAATGTCACATCGCGAACTTGCAGGACTACAGCATTTTTCTCGAAGCGTTCGAGAGCCTGAAGAAGCGAGGCAAGATCCGATTTTACGGCGTGTCGACGAACGACGTCGAAGCGCTCAAGCGATTCAATCGTGATGGAAACTGCGCGACCGTGCAGACGGATTACAGCTTCCTCCATCGCACGGCCGAGCAGGGTCTTTTGCCGTATGCGAAGGAGCATCAGATCGGCGTGATCGTGCGCGGGCCGCTGGCGCAGGGAGTTTGCGCGGGGAAGTTTTCACCGGATGCGCAGTTTACGGATCAGGTCCGGCTCAAGTGGAATGAAGGTCCCGGGCGCGAGCGGTTCTTGCAGCGGCTGGCGGTCGTCGATCAGGTTCGGTTTCTCGACACGCCGATCCGTTCGATGGCGCAAGCGGCGTTGCAGTTCGTCATCTCGCACTCGGCCGTGAGCTGCGCCATCCCCGGCGCGAAATCGCCAGAACAGGCCCGCGCGAACTCGGCGGCGGGCGTACACCAGCTTGAGCCCGCGGAATTGGAAAAGCTTCGCGCGGCTACCACCACTTGCGTCTGATAAGCACATCGATTGCCATTTCCCGCATTGTTCCGGGCTCAAACGGTGACAGCATTACCGCATGTGGATATGTCGCGCGGTGAAGGCCCTGCTTCCGTTGGCGCTCGTCGCTTTGGCATTGTGCGGCTGCGCGAACGGCGTGAACGAAGACGGCTACGTCAACGTCATCGGCGGGAAGGTCTACTACAAAATGATTGACCACGGCGGCGGCGGGACACCGCTGATCGTCGTACACGGCGGGCCGGGCGTGCCGCATCAGTATCTGCAATCGCTCGCCGAACTCGCGAACGATCGGCCGGTCATCTTTTACGATCAGCTCGGCTGCGGAAAATCAGATCGCCCGCAAGGCGATCAGTTCTGGATTCCACGCCGCTTCGCGCGCGAGATCGGCGCGATTCGCGACGAGCTGGGAATCAACGAGTGCTACATCCTGTCCGACTCCTGGGGCGCGATCCCGGCGACCGAATATCTGCTGACCATGCCCAAAGAGGTGCGCGGCGTGGTTCTCTCGAGCCCGATTCTCAGCGGCCCTCGCTTCATCGCGGATGCACAGGGATTGACCGATCAGCTACCGTCGGGCGCGCGCGACGCGATTCGTCGACACGAGCAAAACGGAACGACCGATTCGTCGGAATACCAGCGCGCGTTCAAGGAGTTTTACAAGCGTCACGTGTATCGCCGTTGGTCTGAGCCAGCCGAGCTGAAGGACGCACTAGCGGAGATCGGTCCCGATGTTTATCGCGTGATGCACGGCACGAATCACATCGACGTGAACGGCACGCTGCGCAACTACGATCGCACGGCGGATCTCTGGCAGATCAAACAGCCAACGCTGATTATCTGTGGCCGATACGATGAAGTCCCACCCGAAACCGCCGCGCATTACAACGGTAAACTGAGCAATTCGACGATGAAGATTTTTCAGCGCAGCTCGCACATGCCGATTTTTGAAGAGCATGATGCGTACATCGAGACTGTGCGGAAGTACCTGGATGAATGCGAACGGCGGTATGCCGCTGCAAACGAGAAGAGCCCTTCGCTAAAAGCGAAGGCCCCTCACCCTAACCCTCTCCCCGAGTACGGGGCGAGGGAATAATCCAAAACATCATCAGTTCAATCGTCGACGTCGCAGTGCGACCAGTGACATCAGTCCGATCGCTGCAAGACTGCTCGGCTCGGGCAGCGCATTAGGCGCCCAGGTCGCGCCAGTCGCACGGTTCGAGGCGTCGGTGAGCGACACGGTCATCATCGTGCCGTACGTCAGCGAGACCGGGTCGAACGGAAGAATCTTAATCAAGCTCGGAGCGCCAACCTGGTAATCGGTGAGCCAGTATTTTCCCCCGCCCACAGCCAGGCCGTCCCAGTCGAGTTCGCCGGCGGGGAAGTCGGCGATCTTCGTGACTGAATCATCGTTCAGCGCGTCGATCGCGTAGATGCCAATGCCGGGCCCGCCGTTGGAGCTGGCGTCAACCGTGCTGGTCACGATGAATTCGCCGAGCACGGGATCGAAGTCCAGCCCGCCCAGGTTCATCGTGCTGAACGAGTTCATGTAGACCGGCGTCATGATGCAGTGCGGAGTGGCCGCGCCGTCGTGCGTGGTGTTGATTTCGTAGATGCCGCGGAACTGTTGGAACCCCAGGTTTGCACTGGAGACCGCGCCATACAGCTTGCCATTCGCCCAAGCCAGGCTGTCAGCGCCCGTTGCGCTGAACGACCCCAAGCCGTCGGTGCGATACGTGCCAGCGATGAACGTTGGCGTCGTTCCCACCGCGCCGTAGTTCCACACGTTTAGACGCGCCGCGTCGTTCGAATAGAGCTTGGCGTTGGTGTTGTCCCCGGCTAGGCCGTTGACGTTCGTTTGACTGGTTTGCGTCCACAGCGGCGTCTGGGCGTTGGTCGTCACGTCGATGTAGAAGGCGGCCGGATTGCCCGCCGTCGTGCTCGTCGAACCGACGACAAGCTGGGCCTTTGCATCCGCGACGACAATCCCCGCTACCAGCGCGCAAGCGCACGAAATCCGCGCAGAACAAATTCGCATCTCACCCTCTTTCCAGATTGATTCGAAACCCTGGCCGGCCCACAGCCCGTGTGCCTGACCTTACTAATATAGCCGCGGGCGATTCTAAGGTTTCACCCAAGCCACACAAGCGAATTATGGCCGCTATAATGTGCCTCTCATATGGCCACTAAACCGGGCGCGAAACGCGCTGAATTTGATGTGATCGAACCAATCGGCGAGCGCGTTGTCATTCGTAAGGATGACAACAAGCGGCAAACCAAGAGCGGCATCGTTCTCCCAGATAGTCACGAAATTCCGGTCATCACCGGCCGGGTTATCGCCGTGAGCAAGGCCGTGGAAAACGACGAGGATCAGACCATTCGCCAGTACGACAAAGTGCTGTTTGATCCGCGCGAGGCCATTCCGGTTGAGCTGGAACATGACAACCGTTTGTTCGTAGTACACATTGATCGCGTGCTGGCGATCTTTCGGCGG
>JACMJD010000390.1 GCA_014380825.1 Phycisphaerae bacterium
GATACGCTTGGAACTTCAGCAATTCGGCTTACGACTTGATCGTGGTTGAGCTGCGGGATTCGGTTGACCGAAGCATCAGCCGAACGTGGAGCGTGTCAGCCAACGATCCGTTCCTGACCTATTCCGATCCGCCGATCGATGGGTCGCGCGGCGTGTTCGGTTCGAAGTCGTTCAGCTCCGCGGTATTCACGAGCGGCGTGGCCGAGCTGCAGGTGTCGTTCGAATATGACGCCAGCGACACGGCGACCGTCCGCCCGTCGATCGCGGCGCAGATGGACAACATCTCGATCACGCCGGCGAGCCAGTTCGTGGCCCCGCGTGCAGTTCCGGAACCGGCGAGCCTGTCGGTGCTGGCGCTGGCGGCGGTTGGCGCGATGCGCCGTCGTCGACGATAAGTGCTTGAGAATCGGATCGATTCAATCGACAATCACGCGGCTCGCCGAGGTTTCGGCGAGCCGCAATTGTTTTCGCACGACCGCACGCTCGTTCGCGCCAATCCGACATGCCCCGATCCAGCGCCGCCAGCAATTCGTCCCCCGATGCGCGCCGCAATTCCGACGCGACTCGCCAGCGATTCTTCGATCTGGATCGATTGCACCTGTCCGTCCGGCTCGGCTCGTATCGTGCCGACATGATGTACTGGGGCGTGCTTGGAGAGCGCTGGTGGCGGAATTACCAACACGCCCATTCGTTCTTCGAAGTCTGCTACGCCTTCAGCGGGCAGGGCACATTTCGCATGCTCGGCGATGAATATCCCGTGAAAGCCGGTGATGTATTCGTCGCCAAGCCAGAGGAAACGCACGAGATCGTCTCATCGCGCACCAAGCCGCTGGGAATTTATTTCTGGGCGTTCACGCTCGTCCGCAAGCCCGACCACGCGGCCACCGATATCGACCGCTCGGTCGATCTTCTCCTCGACGCGCTGGCGACTTCGACACGACACGTCGCGCCGGCGGATGAAGGATCGCTCGAGCGCACACTTCATCTGCTGAACGATGAGATCGCACGCAAGCCGCCGGGTTACACGCAGTCGATCCGCGGGATGACGATCAAACTGCTGCTCGACAGCGCGCGATCGGTGACCGAAGGCGTGCAGAGCGAAGAAGTCGAAGCGCCCGTCCGCAGCACCGCGCAGGCCGTCGTGCGAACCGCGGTTCGATATCTACGGGACAATCTTTCGCGCCCGCTCGAAGTTCGCGATGTGGCCGCCCAGGTTCATCTGAGCGAACGACATCTCAGCCGACTGTTCCATAAGGAGACGGGCCAGTCGATCCTGGAATATCTGACGGCACTGCGCGTCGAGACGGCCTCACAGCTTCTGCTCGATCAGGAACTGTCGATCAAGCAAGTCGCCCGCGCGGTGGGCTATCCCGACCCGCATTACTTCACCACCTTGTTCGGACGCCGCGCCGGCATGACACCGGCGGTCTTCCGGCGCAAGGGCGGGACAAAGTTCAAGGATGAAGCCAAGCGCCCGCCGCCAAGGCAAGAGAGGGTAGAGGGTAGTGGGTAGGAAATACGAATTGACTTTCTTTCCTACCCTCTACCCTCTAACCTCTCCTTCGTCCGTTTTACAAACACGCGGGGCCGAAGATTGTCCTAGTGACGAATCGGGCATCCATTAGAATGGAACCATCTGATTCGGCGGAGGTTTCGTTTGTTGGATCTATCAAGCAGCTCGGCCGCGACTGCGACGAACGCCAGCGCTTCCGCTGACGAAGCGCGCGGCGCGTCCGTTCTCTCGGCAACGCTTACCCCAACACTCACCGCCGAGCAAATCGAGTTTTACCGCGAGCACGGATATCTGCATCTGCCACAGGTGTTTTCTGGAGCGGAGGTAGACGAGCTCTTGGAAGATCTCGACTGGCTGATCGAAACCTGGGCGATCAAAGACGCGGGCTGGACGGGTCCGTGGCGCAAGAAGACGATGGACGCCGAGACCGAGCGCCGCAGCCAGCTCATCGCGTTGCACGATCTTCAGTATTACTCAGCCGCTTGGACGCGCGCCGTGACCAAGCCGCGGCTCGCCGGGGCGATGGCGGATTTGATCGGCCCGGTCGTCGAATTGCATCACAGCACCCTGCACTGCAAGCCGCCGGAAACCGGCCATCCGTTCCCTATGCATCAGGATTGGGCGTTTTATAAACATTCCGATGACCGTTTTGTCGATGTCCTGGTGCATCTGGACGATACCTGCCATGCCAATGGCGAGATTCGATTTCTCAGTGACTCGCATAAGCTCGGCGCGCTCGAGCACATTACGAAGGACGAGAACGGCAAAGGTTGTACACCTCACCTAAGCGGTGATGTGTACCGAATGGAAGACACCGTTCCCGTGCCCGCCAGGCGTGGCGATATCGTGTGCTTCAACATCCACACGATTCACGGCTCATACATCAACACGACAAACCAGATGCGCCGCCTGGTTCGTTTGGGCTATCGAGCCCCGGACAACGTACAGTTAGAAGGTCAAAGTAAGACCCGCGCCAGCTGGATCGTCTACGGCCGACGCCCGCGCACGGATGGCCAGGCGCAGTTTCCGACTCAGTAGTTTTTCGCTCGCAGAAGAATAGGAGTCGATCATGCATCGACAAAAGAAGAACGCGTTTACGCTCGTCGAGTTGCTGGTGGTGATCGGGATCATCGCCGTGCTGATTGGCATCTTGCTGCCCGCACTCAGCAAGGCGCGGGAAAGCGCGAATCGCGCGGCGTGCATGAGCAACATGCGCCAACTGACAACCGCATGGATCATGTACACCAACGAATGGCGTGGCCACATGGTTTTCGCCGAGACCGGATCGGCGACTGACCCGAACAACGTAGATTTTCAGGATGGTTGGGTGGTTGAGAGCGGTACGGCGACGAACAAGCCTGAAGCGATTCGAGGTGGATTGCTCTGGAAATACACGCCGAACCCGGAAGTCTATCGCTGTCCGAGTTCGCTGGATAAGCGCTACTACCGCAGCTACTCGATCAATACCATGATGAATGGCACCCCTACATTCGCCGGAATCCTGGGTATGACCCCGTGGAAAAAGATCACTCAAGTGAAGTCAGACAGGTTGGTGTTCGTCGAAGAGTACGACCCGCGCCCTGCACCGGTCGGTGCGCCAGAACAATTCAATCAAGGGTCGTATGCGATGTATTCTTACAAGCCAAACGCACTGAGGTATCTTTGGGGCGACACGCCAGCATTCTTCCACCCGAAAAGCACCAATATGAGTTTTGTCGATGGGCACGTTGAAAATAAGCTCTGGAGCGACCCGCGCACGTTCATTGCCACCAACGGCGGCAATCCGGCCGGGCAGACTGGCAACAAAGATCTCATTGAATTGAAGCGATTGATCTTCGGCCCGTTCGATTGACCTTGCAGGACGTGTCAAATTTAGACATCGTGTGCGTAAGTTCGCGATGTCCGACCTCACTTTTGCAAAACCATCTCGCTGGCGTGACCTGCTCACGCGCGTATGCCTGCTCGCGATCTCGTCGATTCTCCTGACGTTCTCCTTCGCCCCCTACTCCCAGTTCTATCTCGCCTGGATCGGCATGGTGCCGTGGCTGTTGGCGCTGCGCGGGACGCGAAACATCTACGCCGCCATCGGGTGGGGATTCATCGGCGGTGTGATCTTCAACGCGATTTCGATGACCTGGCTCATCCACGCGACATTGCTCGGCACGGCGGCACTCGTCGGATACACGTCGCTCTTCTGGGCATTGGCCGGGGCGATCGTTCACGCGACGAAAGCGCTCGAGCCTCGGCGATGGCATCCAGCGGTCGCGGTCCTGCTGATCGCGACGGTCTGGGCCGGCTGCGAATGGTTCCGCGGCTGGCTGTTCAACGGATTCCAATGGATGTTCCTCGGCCAAACGCAATCGCCGATTCTGGCGATGTGCCAGGTCGCGGATATCGGCGGCGTGTTTGCGGTGACGTTTTGGGTGATGTGCATCAATGCGCTGATCGTGATCACAGTGATGCATCGTGCTCCCTCGCCCCGTACGCGGGGAGAGGGTTGGGGTGAGGGGCCTCCGGTTGCCAGCGAAACACGAATAAGCCCAGACCCCTCACCCAACCTCTCCCCGAGTACGGGGCGAGGAGTAGGATTGGCATCCCTCTTCGCCGCGCTGATTGTTATCTTCACTCTGCTCTACGGCCTCTTCCGCATCTCCCAAACCCAAACCACACCCGGCCCGCGCGTGATGGTCGTGCAACCGGACTTCGCCCACGAGCGCGGCGGCGCGCGAACCGTGACTTGGGAACACCAAGCCGAATATCACCTGGCTGAAACCGCGAAGGCACTCGCGAACGAAAAAGGCGTCGACCTGGTCGTCTGGTCCGAAACTGTTCTTCCGCCGATGAACGCCGAAGCGCGCCGCCGCGCGAAAGATCCGCGCCTCTCGACTGGAATCCACGACGATGTTCTCGCACTCGTTCGCAAACATGCCACCTCGCTGGTGTTCGGCGCGTACGCGCTGGTCACCTTCGACAAGTCCGAAGCCGACGCCGACATTCGCAACGCGACTTATCTCTACTCCGCCTTCCGCGACGATCAGCTGCGATACGACAAGATTCACCTCGTCCCCTATGGCGAATCCGTGCCGTTCAAAAAGTCGATCCCCTGGCTGCACAAGCTGATGTTCCAGATGGCCGCGTACTCGGTGAATTATCTGATCACCGCCGGCGCGCTGGATGACTTGCGGATTTTCGATCTGCCGACCGCGGACTCGAATGCGAAATGGCGATTCGTCACGCCGATCTGTTTCGAAGACATCGACGGCCGCCTGTGCTCGCGCATGTTTCGGCCAACTCCGGATGCGCCGGGCGTGAAGCGCGCTGAACTGATCATCAACATCTCCAACGACGGCTGGTTCAAAGGCAACATGCGGCGGCAGCATTTTCAGAACGCGATCTTCCGCAGCATCGAAAACCGCGCCCCCACCGCCCGCGCCGACAACACCGGCATCAGCGGCTTCATCGATTCGGTTGGCCGGGTCGATCAAGCGACGCTGATGCCCGAAGACACCAGCGGTATTCGCGTCGCGACGCTGGCGATCGACCCGCGACTCACGTTTTACACCCGTTTTGGCGATGTGTTCGGCGCGGCGTGTTTTGTCATCTCCATCGCGGCCTGCATCGTGATGTTCGTTCGCGATCGACGCCGCGCCGCGTTATCATTGCAGACACATTTATGAAACCATCTCAGTCCTTCGCGTTCCTCGCGCTGCTTTCGATCATTCCATTTGGCTGCACGCCCGCTGCGAACAACAAGATTGCGCCGCGCGAAGGGACGGCACTTGCTTCTCCGACGACCGTGCCTATCGCGGTTGGTGGGACGTCCTCGGCGTTCACGTCGGCCGCGCGTCTCGACGCGCCCACCTCGCAGCCGATGGATCCGACCATCGCGCGCATCCGCGAAGAGGGATTGAACCACTCGCAGGTGATGGACACGCTGAGCCAGCTTTGCGATGTGATCGGCCCGCGGCTCACCGGGTCGCCCGGCGCGAAGCGGGCCACGGAATGGTCGCGCGATCAACTGGCGAGCTGGGGTTTGCAGAACGCGCACCTCGAAAGCTGGGGCCCGTTCGGGCGCGGATGGTCAGTCAAACGATTTTCGATGCAGGTGGTTTCGCC
>JACMJD010000391.1 GCA_014380825.1 Phycisphaerae bacterium
CCTGTCACGATCCGCCAGAACTCACCAGACGCGATAGCATGTCGATCGAACTGGAGCGCGGATTGAAGACTTGGCGAAGCATGAACGAGCAAAGCGCACAAACCCAGCGCAAACGTTATGCACTGGCTCTCACCCCAACCCTCTCCCGGCGTACCGGGAGAGGGGGCCACAAGCCGCGCGCTCACGATCGCGCCCCCTTGCGACCGCGCGTCGCACGGAATGCCAGGACCGACAGGCCGATCAGCATCGCGCCGCTGATCGGATCGATCGCCCCACCACCGCCGCCGCCGGGCAGGTTGATGTCGCGACTGCGCGGGCTTGATCGCGTCGGCGTGTTGTTCGGCGACGCTGCGTTCGGCTGCGACATATTCTTCGCCGGCGCCGCCAGGTCTTTCACCGCATCCGCGGCGATCGCCTTCGCATCCGCCGGGCCCAACGCCGCCGTCGCTTTTTCTCGCATCTTTTCCAGCCGGGCGGCTAATTGCGTTTGCGCTTTGCGATCGCGCTCGATTCGCAACGCGTTCTTGCGATCGATCTTCCATCGCTGAAATTCCGCATCGTTCTCAAGCACGATGAACGACGTGTACTCGGTTGCGATCGAATAGCCTTCGCCAAGCCGCACGATCTCATCAATCACGCTCGTGCGCGATCCGTTCGCATCCGCTTCTTTTTGCAACCGATCGACGCGATGCCACGCCCACATGCGCTCGATCTCCGGATTGCTCTCATCCTGCCTGGGCAGATCGATCGGCAGTGACTGCGTCAGCTCTTTACCGAGCACATTGCCGTGCAATTTCACGACGACCGGCCCGTCGCCTTTGTAGCGACCGTACAATCGGATCGGCGCTCCGTGATAGAGATTTGGGAGTTGCTTCGGTTCGACATCGTAGATCTGCACGACGCTACCGCCCTCGACGTCGATCTTCAGATCGGTCGCGATCGGCCGCAGCAGCTTGCGCCGGAACGCGGCCGCTTGCCGCTGCAGATTGTCTTCGCGAGACAAGAACGCCGCGAGTCCGCCGCTGTCGTTGGCGAGTTGCTCGAGGAGGCCACGGTTCACGTCGTTGCCCACGCCGATGCAGAACACCCGCGCGCCCGCCGGACGTTGGCCGATCAGCTTGATCAACTGCGTGCGCTCGGATTGCTCGGTCATTCCATCCGACAGGATGATGACAACCAGCGGCCGATCTTTGTCGGCATACTTGTACGCGGTGCTCACCGCGGGATTCAGAACCGTTCCACCGCGCGCCTGCTGGGTCGACAGAAATTCATTCGCCTTCGTGCGCGACGGTTCGTCGGCCGGCATCAGCTTGCCGAAGCACGTCGTCGGCTGGACGTTGAACGTCATCACCTCGAACCGATCTTCCGGCGACAACCCCGCGATAAACGTGCCAAGCGATTTCTGCGAGAGATCCAGCTTGCCGTCGTCGTTCATCGAGCCGGAGATGTCCAGGACGAACACGTAATCCATCGCCTTGTTGATCTGCGGCAGCTCTTCGCCCGCCGTGAGCGTGAGTGCGAAATAGCCGTCTTCCTTGCCCGGCTTCGATGCGATCACATCGATCCCCGTGCGCGGGCGCGCGACGTGAAACGCCATCACCACATCTTTGTTCAGGCTTCCGCCGCGCGCTTCCAGGCTGGCCTGGTAGTACGAATCGTTCTGCTTGGCGACGGCAAAATCCTTGCCGTGGCTGGGGCTTTCGACCGCGGTGATCGGGATCTCAGATTTGATATCGATGTTAATTGCAAACTTACCGGCGGCCGATTCCGCGGCGCGACCGGTGCGCGTGCTCGTCGCCAGCGGATAGACGTACGTCGCCCAATCGTGATCGAAATCCAGTTCCTGGTAATACGCGATCTGAACCTTTTGCTCGGCCCGCGGCGCGATCGGGAAGACGCGCATCTCAAACGTGCGATAATCCGTTTGCTCGAGCAAACCCGGATCGCGCTTCGTCTGCTTGTAACTCTCGTAAATCTCGCGCGCGTGCTTCTTTTCCAGCACTTCGCCGATCATCTCCTTGCCGTTGATCCACATGCTGAAGTTGGAAACTGACGCGCCGCGCGGCACGGGAAACGTGTAAAGCGCTTCGACCTGCCGGTCTTCCATATTCTGGAAAACCTGGGTCACCGTCGTGACGGCCACGCCGTTGTTGACAGTGACGTGAACCGATTGCTCCTTGATCTGAAGCTGCCCGCCAAACCCGTTATCGGCGACGAGCAGCCCCGCCGCAGAGGCGGAGCGGGCAAACCCAAATATAAGAGACGCGGCAATGATCAGTGAAGACACGCGGAATCGATGCGATCGCATAGCGAACTCCTTCGAGCGTAAGTGCTCATCATTAGTCTACACTAACTTAACATCTGCTAACATAGCCCGCGTTTGGGGAGGAGGCAAGTCGGAAAATTGGAATTTTGTTTTGAGAGTCGAATCGTGCCGACGCAGGTCAGATCCGCTCGAGTCGCACCCGTTCCTGTGACAGCGCTCCGCCGCTCGCGGCGTCGCAGATCAAATAAACTCACGTTTCCTGGTTTGCGACGCCGCAACCGGCGCAGCTATCGCGACGATTGCGTTCTCGGGTCAGTCGAGCGGCAACCGCTCAAAGCCGCACGCTCCATCACAAAACTTGTTACCGTTCCCGCACCTCACACCCCATAACAACGCACTCCTCGCAATTGCCGCGCAGTTGATGTTCAGCAACCGTCTCGCAATGCCGACAGCATTAAAGGTGTGGATCGTGTCGGCAGGCGCGCCGTGTTTGGCGCAGGTTTGGCGCGATCCACGGGAAGAAAAACAACGATTTCGAACGATTTCGAACCTGGCGCGGCATTGTTTTGATTGCCTGTTTTCCGCCGCGTCCGGTAAGATCAAGGTGGTCGATCGTGGCTCGAACATATCTGCCCCAACGGGCCAGAGCAGGAACAGTGGCTGTCATGCAGTCATTCGGTACGGCACAACCGTCTCGCCGTATGCCCGAGATGCCTGAAATCGGGCACCCGGAGTCCTACTATGCCAAGCGCTGTCACGAGGCTGACCACCGCAACGATCACAACGCCCACGAGGCCGGCAAGGTTGGCCAGTACGTCACGCTGGCGCTGGACGGCTCGCTGCACTGGGAACAGAAGCTGAAATATTTTCAGCACGCGTTGAAGCGACACTGCTCGCCGCCGCCGTATCCGGATGACGAAGTGTGGATGTTCTACCAGCAGCTCGCCGACCTGGTGCGGCAACACTGCGGCGCCGAAGCGCTCCGCCTGGCGAGCATGGAAGACGATCTCTACGCCGCGAGAATCCAAATGGGCCAGAACCGCGAGAAGATCGAGGACGACGCCGAAACCTTCTTCGGGAGAGTCCTAGGCTCGGGCGAGAACAGCCCGGAATGGTTCAACGAAACGGACTGGCAACAGTTGAAGCTGATCCGAGATCAGTGGATTTGATCGCGCCAGAGCGCGAGCATCTAACGTGAAATGACAAGCGGAAGGCGGCTGCGGAGGGCCGCCTTCCGCGTTTTCTTCGTAGAATACTCACATCGCCAGAAGCTCCGAGTCGTAGCCTGCGAAGAGCATTTGCAATGCCGAGGGATTGCGGTCCGGCATGGCGTGGATCGCCTCGATCAGCCGATGGATTTTCGGCGTCATCACCAGCAGATATCGCACCAGCGTGGGATTGGGATTGCGATATGTATGCGGCGTGCCGCGCGGCACGAAGACGGCCGAGCCTGCTGGCGCTTCCACGTCTTCCGATCCAACCCGCATGATCAGCGTGCCCTTGAGGACGTACCACGCTTCATCATCATGATAGTGAACGTGCAAAGGTGCGATCCACATTGGCGGAGAGCCGGCGGGCGAGCCGCCATCGGTCCATTCGGCGGCGACGAAGTTGCTGTCCTTCGATCCGACAAGATTTCCAAGAAGAGGTCGCGCAATCGTCATTGGTCTGATGCTCCTTCGATCTTCCCCACCTCAATCGTCAACTCCTCGCGTTTCTGAATCCGCTCCACCCGCCCATCGCTGATCCAGATAATCCGATCGCTCACGGCCAGCATCTTGTGGTCGTGCGTGGCGCTGATGACGGTCACCTCGCGCTCGTGGTTCATGTCGCGCAGCAGCTCGATGATGTGCTTGCCGGTGTTCAGGTCGAGATTTCCGGTCGGTTCGTCGGCCAGGATGATGGTCGGATCATTCGCAAATGCACGGGCGATCGCGACGCGCTGTTGCTGCCCGCCTGATAGTTCGCTCGGCTTGTTCAGCAGCCGATTTTCCAAGCCGACCCGCTTGAG
>JACMJD010000392.1 GCA_014380825.1 Phycisphaerae bacterium
CGCATGGGGATCGAGGTTCAACAGACCGCGTATCCGCCAGCGCATTGGCCGGTGAATTTTGTGGTGGAGGGAAATGTCTGTTACGACTGGAACAAACCGTATTGGGATTCAATGGGCCTGAGCGTGCCGCTGGCGGGCATCAACGTGACGATCAAGAGCAACTACATCCGCCAGAATGCCTACAAGGGTGCGTGGGGCGAGCCCGACACCTCCGGCATCGTGCGCGGCAGCTACGGAATCGAGGGCCCGCAAGCACCGGCCGGGCAACCGGGCGGGATCATCGAAGGCAACACGATCATCTCCGAGCGCAGTGTGATGGCGATCGCCGCGCCGGGCAAAGATACGATCGCGCGGAACAACAAGCTGTTCGGCCCGTTCGCATGGGGAAAGATCGGCGGTGAGCCGGGCAGCCTGGGTTTTGGCAACGTCATCGAGACGAACAACACGCACACGCTTGATCTGTCGAAGACGCCGCCCGCGCCGCCGATCGAGATCATCGGCGGCGGATTCACCGGCCGCACGCCGATTCCCGCTCCAACGCCGTGGCCCAATCCGAATCCCAGTCCGACTCCGAACCCGACGCGTGTAGTTGGCCCGACGCAGCCGTGGGATGAGTCGCGGTTCATCTATCTCACGCGCTACGCATGGACATCGGCAACCAACGGCGCCGGCGCCGGTCCGATCGAACTCAACATGACCGCCGGCGGCGCTGCGGGCGGCGACGGGCGAATGCTGTCGCTCAACGACAATGATTATGAATACGGCCTGGGCGTCGCCGGCAACAGCGCGATCGTCTATCAACTGCACGGCCAATTCGCGAAGTTCGTCGTACACGTCGGCGTCGACGATGAATCCGGCCACCGCGCCGCGTTGCAGTTCCAAGTCTGGGGCGACGGCCGACTGCTCTTCGACTCCGGAACCGTCCGCGGCAGAGACGCGGCAAGATCCATCAGCATCGACACGAAAAGCGTGCAAGAGCTGAAGCTGATCACGACGTCAATCACGACAAAGGCTAGCCCCGCCAACGCGCACGGTGATTGGGCCAATCCTCGGCTGTTCATCGATCCGCTGGTGCCGCTCCAGGAACAACAGTGACGAGGCGAGCGATCGAGTGCTCGCGTGATCCTACTGGCCGCGCACAGGTCTACCGCGTAAATTATGCACACGATGTATCGAGCGACGATTCTTGTGACATTGTGGCTGTCCATGTTCCTTCTGCCCGCCGGCTGTCAGGAGCCGGACAAGGTGCAACGTCTTCCTACTTTGCAGATGCAGATCGGGAACAAGAACTTCACGCTAGAGGTGGCCGACACCGAGCAGGCGCAGCAGGCGGGCCTGATGTTCCGCGATTCGATGCCGGCGGATCATGGGATGATCTTTGTCTTCGACAAAGCGGAAGTGCAGGGCTTCTGGATGAAGAACACGCGAATTCCGCTCGACATCATTTATGTAGCCCCGGATGGGATCGTGGTGGCGATCAAACCGATGCAGCCGTTCGACCTGCGCAGCACATCGAGCGACAAGCCGGCGCAGTACGCGATCGAGCTGAACCAAGGCGCCGCTGCCGCGTGCGGGTTGAAGAAGGGCGACAAACTGACGATTCCCGCCCCGCCGAAAAAAGGCCCCGCTTCAACGCAGTCGCGTTGATTCGTAACAGGTCCCGCGACGGGACCGATAACCCAATCTGCTGAATCTCCCCTTCCGTCAGAAGAATCGGTCAAGTCGCTGTTCTGCCCGTTCGATTCATGACTTAGACGTCGATGCAGCGCGCGCTGTCGACTGCGCCGATTCGACGCGAGCAAGTCACATGAGCGAAATCGATTCACTGATCTCCAGCGCCCCGATCCTGATCGCGCCCGCGATCGCTCAGGCGGAGCAGAATTCGACGCTGACTACGACCGCTCCACCGCCGACAGTCGCGCCTGCGTCGCCGCTTACGAGGCCCGCCGCGGTGATCGAGGCGACTGGGGATGCGATGGATCTAGTCGCGCCGATCGAACGGCAGATCGAATCGCTGCAATCGGAAATCAGCGGACTTCAGGAAGAAGTGAACGTCCTGCGCCGTCGTGACGAAACGCTGAAGTTTTACATGCATCGCGTGGACGAGGAGATGCGGCTGGCCGCGCGGTTGCAGCAGGATTTCCTGCCGAAGGTCTTGCCGCAGCTTGGCCGGGTACACTTTCACACGATCTTCCGCCCCGCCGGCTACGTCAGCGGCGATCTGTACGATGTGATGCGGCTCGACGAAAACCATGTCGGCTTCTACATGGCCGACGCGGTCGGTCACGGCATGCCGGCGGCACTGCTCACGATGTTCATCAAGAACGCGCTGCACACCAAGCAGATCACCGCCGACGGATATCGCCTGGTCAATCCGAGTGAAACGATGGCGCGTCTGAACGACGTGCTCGTCAGCCAGCAGCTGTCGCACGCGACGTTTGCCACCGCGATCTACGGACTGATCAACACACAGACATTCGAAGTCACCTTCGCCCGCGGCGGCCACCCATGTCCCCTGCTGCTTCGCGCCAATGGCGAGATCGAAAACCTCGAAGCCGACGGCAGCCTGCTGGGAATTTTCGAGAACGAGAAGTTCTCGGATCGCATCGTCCAGCTCGCGTCAGGCGATCGCATGTTCATCTTCACCGATGGCGTGGAAGTCGCCTTCGATGAAGGTGCGATCGCCAACCCCGAGCAATGGCGCGAAGAGATCTACAAGCGGCGACACCTCACGACCGAAGACTTGATGAGCGAACTGGTGAAGGCATTGGATCTGGGCCCGGGGAGCTTGCAGCCGAAGGATGATCTCACGGTCATCGCGGTTGAAGTTCGGTAACTCACTTCTTCCGCGCTTCGTCCCACGCTTGCTTCCACACACGTTCGATGCGCTTGACTGCCCAGGCGGTTTGTCGCGCTTTCATTTCCATGACGGTCTGCTCGCGACCATTCACCTTGCCGCGGTAACGGAAGAACTTCTCGACATTCAGCTTCATGTCGGATGATGTCGCATTCGCCGCGGCTTCGCCGATCAGGGGCAGCGCGTCGTAGCTTTGCATTGCCACCTCAAGCGTCGCCTGGAACAGATCATCGGTTTTGACCGGATCCGCGAAGCTGTCCAGCTCCCTCACAAACATTGGCCAAAACTCTGCACGGAGTTCGGGGTGTTCGATGTCGTCATCGCACATCAAATACTCGACGGCCGCGTGGACGTTTGGCGCGCTTCGCCGGTTCTTGAAGTAGGACTGGCTCTTGTAATCGATCGTCGCGTGCTGCGGCTGCGTGTTGTCGGCCACGTAGTGCGCGAGGTACCCGGCCCAG
>JACMJD010000393.1 GCA_014380825.1 Phycisphaerae bacterium
GACGCACGGAGCTGATGAAATGCGAACACGAAGACGCGACGATCTGCTTCGACTGCCAAGACACGACGTCAATGCGCGACATGGAAAGCGGCGAGGACGAAGGCGCGCTTCGCAAAGATCATGTCATGCTCAGGCGTAGCAGGTATCCATCCATAATTTTCATGACATCCTGCGGATTGGCCAGACATGGAATCCCAGCCAACGCCTCACGCTGGACGAACCAGCCCGCCTGCGCCGCGCGCAATCCGGCGCGTTCGGCACCCGCCAGTTCGTCATCGCCGCCGTCGCCGATGTACAACGTCTCTGCTGGGTTCACGCCCAGCTGTTCGATCGTCGTGAAATAGATCTGAGGATTGGGCTTTAGGCACTCGACAGCGAATGAAAACGCCGCGTACCCGAACTGCGGCGCAAACGCAGAGCTCGGCCATGCCATCACATCTTCAGGCATGCAGTTGCTGATCGTCGCAAGACGTACGCCGCGGTTATGGAGATCGCGCGTCAGCGCGACGATTTCTGGATCGATCTCTTGAAACACGGCTGTATTTGCGCGTATGCGCGCGTCACAAGCACGCCGTACGCGTTCATCCGGGATCGTCACACCCAACCGTGTGCCAACCTCGATCAGTGCCTGCTCAAACGTCCACTGACCGCACAGGACCAGCGGTCGCAACTGCTTCCATTCGCGCCGGTAGGCAGTCGCGTCGAGTCCGAGCGATTCGCCCAGCGCGCCGGCGCGCGGAACGACTGTCCCAGACTGCGTGACGAGGGTCTCGTAGAGATCGAATATGACGGCCTTGATCATTTCGCTTGTATGCCTCTACGGCAAAGAAACGTAGGCCGCATAGAGCAACACAACCGCGCCCACCGATGACGCGCCAAGACCGATCATGTTGCCGGCGAACGCGAGCTGATTCGACAACGGCCTGTTCATCGTGTGGCCGCGCTGACACGTAACGGCGGCGAGGGGAAGGGAGCAACAAAACCCATAGTTCGACACAATCCACGTCCACGCGATCCACGACTTGATCGGAGCGCCGACGGCAAGCGACGAAAGGACAGCCGCAATCGCGAGACCCAGTGTCGGGCCCAGAGTAAGCGTGTCATGCGCCAATCGCCACGATCTCAGGACCAGATCAGATTCGTTCCGACGGACAGCCCGACCATACGGCACGCCCACGAGCAGACCGGCCAGCAACACCACCGCGCTGTGGAACACGAGATACCGCGCCTGCATGTCCATCTGCTGTTCCGACTCTCAGAGTGCGACGGCTTCGCCGCGGTGAATGATCCAGATGTGATCGCGTGCGTCTGCCGCGATGCCGCTGACCGGTCCGACAGCCCAGTTATTCGGAAGCGGCTTCGGCCACGCGGCGTCAACGTCGAATACTGGAACGTCGTCTGCGCGCTGTGCGCGCGCCTTCGGGCCGACCGAGGCGAGGGCCACTGCACAAACCACGACGATAAGAATCCTGGGCACGAAGCGCCCGGTTCGTTCCATGTACTTTTGATAGCTGTCGCCAAACCGCGCCACCAGGTTCGCTTCTTCCGTGCGCGTTCGCACGATCAGTATGCAGAGCAGCGTGATGCCGAGCGCGAAGAAGAACCAGTTCGCCGCAATGAGCGACACCGCGGGGATTACCAGCGCCGCAGCGGAATACAACGGATGCCGAATCCACCGATAAGGGCCATGCACCACCAGCGTATGTTGCTTCCGTGTGACGACGGTATCCGTCAGGTTCGACCCGAGAGATCGGAAGGTCCACACGAGCAGCGCAACTCCGGTCAGGAGA
>JACMJD010000394.1 GCA_014380825.1 Phycisphaerae bacterium
AGCCCGTTCTGCATCCTGGACGAAGTGGATGCCGCGTTGGACGAAGCGAACAACCAGCGCTTCAACCTGATCGTGCAGGAATTCCTGGAGCAGAGCCAGTTCATCATCATCACGCACAGCAAGCGCACGATGCAGATCGCGGATGTGCTGTACGGCGTGACGATGCAGGAGCAGGGCGTCAGCAAGCGAGTCGCGGTCAAGTTCGACCAGGTCGGCAACGACGGACGCATCGCGGCGAGCGCGGTCGCGGCAGCGGAAGCCGAATCCGCGGCGGCGTAAAAAACAGATTCTAATCCTTTCTCCTCAAATTCAACTCAATCACTTCCGCGGGGCAGAAGAGACGAATCTGCCACGTCGCGAAACCGAAACCTCTTCCAATCACCATCCACGTGTCGCCGAAGCGGTGGATGCCGGTGACGTATTTTCTTGGCAGGGCGGTGTGGCGGATGATCGGCGCGCCGCCGGGCAGGCAGATCTGACCGCCGTGCGTGTGGCCGGAGAGGATGATGTCCGATTGCGCGAGCGGCGATAGAAGTTCGTCCAGCGTGTCCGGGAAATGGCTGAGTGCGATGCGCAGCGAGTTCGGTTCGCGCGGCGGAAGACGACGCAGCAATCCGTCGGCTGCATCCGCGCGGGCGACGCCTGGCACGCCGATCAACTCGATCGTTGCATTGTCGCGTCCTCTGTCTTCCAGCCGCACGAATCGTCCGTTGATGAACCGCGCGCCGAACGGCTCGATGTGCGGGCCGAGCAGGTCGCCGTCGTGATTGCCAAGTGTGACCCACGTGCCCAGTCGTGAATGCAGACCCTGCAGGAACCGCTGTGCGATTGGTAGTGTTGGGCGGTGATTGAACTGATGCTCGATCACGTCGCCGCTGAAGAGGATGATGTCAGGCGGATCGTGATCGATGCGGGCGAACAGCTCGTCGTAAACGCCTCTCCACGTTGGGCGCAGGTGAATATCAGTCAGGTGCAGGATGCGAAAGCCATCGAGCGCGGGCGGCAACGAGCGGATCGGGAGATCGTATTGATTCCACTGAAAATTCTTCGACGTGTAGACCTGAATCCATGGCGCGGGTTGATTCGCGGATGGAGCGAGCGATTCGTCGGCGACGAGTGAAGCGCCGGCAAGGTTGTCGCGATCGCACGCTCGATGCATCGGAGGGAGATTACTCGCTCGGGAACGTGCGTGCGACTGCGTGAGAAACGCGATCCTCACGTCACGCGTTCGTCACGCCGGTTGTCGCTGGCGACGGCGCCAACTGCTCGATCCGCACGTGATTCACGCGTTGCGGCTCGGCGTCGATGATCGTGTAGCGCACGCCGTTGCGCTCGAAGCTGGCGCCGGGCTCGGGGATGCGGCCCAGCGTGGTGGACACGAACCCGCCTAGCGTTTCGTAGCCGGCGTCTTCCGGGATATCGAGGTTCAGCAGGCGATTGATCTGCTCGATGTAGATCTGCGCGTCGACATCGGCAGTCTTCTCGTCCACCCGCTTGAGCATGCTCGGCTCCGACGGCGCGTGCTCATCGCTGATCTCGCCCACCAGTTTCTTGAAGACGTCTTCGATCGTCACCAGGCCGGCGGTGCCACCGTACTCATCCAGCACGATCGCCATATGAACTTTGTGTTCGCGGAAATCGTTCAACAAGTCGCGCAGCGGCTTGCTCTGCGGCACAAAAACCGGTGCGCGCATCGCCAGCTTTACGTTAAACGCATCGGCCGGCTCACCGAGCAGGCGGATGAGATCGCGGGAGTAAAGCACGCCGACGATCTTGTCCAGCGTGCCATCGAACACCGGCAAACGCGAGTGGCCGGACTCTTCGAAGATGCTTTTGACCTGCTCGAGATGGGCGTTCAGCGGCACGCCCATGATGTCTGACCGCGCGGTCATCGCGTCGGCGACGGTGATGTCGCCGAAGTGGATGACCGAATGAATCATCTCGCGTTCCTGCACATCGACAACGCCTTCCTTTTCACCCTCCTCGACAGCCGACAGGATTTCCTGCTCGATTTCCTGTTCGAGTTGCGAGTTGTCGTCGCCGTCCGGTCGGCCGGCGAGGTTGCAGACCATGCGGTCGATCATGTGCATGATGCGCGTGACCGGCCGCAGCGCCAGGCGGAGACCGTGCAGAAATCTCGCTGAATGTGCGATCAGCGCTTCGCCGACATGCTCGGCCAGCGCGTGGGGGATCGCGACGGAAACGAACAGCGTGATGATGCTGGTGATAACGACGGCGATGCCGTAGCGCGTCCACTCGCGGCCGGAGCCGAGAATCACATACGTTGCGTGCAGCACGCCGATGAACACGAAGAGGTTCGCGAACAGTCGGCCAAATGCGGTGACGAAGATCAGGTCGCCGGCGCGCTCGACGGTGCGTTCGTACCACTCGCTCATGCCCAGCGCGTTCAGCCTCTCGCTAAGCTTGGGACGCGAGAAGTCGCGCAGCGAATACGTGAGCGAGCTAAACAGCAGCGAAACCGTCGCGGCCAGGAGAATTACCAGCAATGAGATTAGCACCGGCGTCACGTCGAGTTCCTTCTCGTGCGAGGCTTGGCTGGTTGTCGAGCGTTCGTGGTGCGATCGAAGACCTTGCCCACGCCGATCTGCGTGAGAATCCGATCTTCCATCGCGTGCATTCGTTTGAACCCGGCGGCCGTGCGATCGTCGAAGCCGCACAGGTGCAGCATGCCGTGCAGCGCGTACAGCAGAACTTCATCCTGCGCGCGCGTGCCGCGCAGCTTGGCCTGGCGTCGTGCCTCGGGGACGCAGACGACGACTTCGCCTGCCAACACTTTGCCGCGCGTGTCGTGGTCGAGCTCGAAGGTCAGCACATCGGTGGCCGAATCGAGTCCCGTGTATTGATTGTGCAGCGCGCGCATACGTTCGTCACCGACGAAAGCGACCGACAGTTCGTTCAACCTTGGATTGAGTTGCCGGTGCGCTCGCCGCAACTGGCGGGCGATGGGCGCGGCGAACGGTTTGGCGGTCTTAGCATTCACCGAAACCCTGAACATGTCTTGACCCACGCAACTCAAGCCGCCACTCATGCGGACCGCGCGGAGGATGACTCGCTCGCGGTGATGGCCGTCGCAGCGGAGGTCGGTGCGGCGGTCTTCGACACGGTGCTCGGGTAGGCGATTCGGCCGTGATAAATTCCCAGCAGCGTCTTCACCAGCGACCGCTCGATCCGCTCGATATCGCGCATCGTCAGATCGCATTCGTCGAACTGCCCATCCATCAATCGCTTCATCGCCAGATCGTGTACGAGCGACTCGATCCGGCTCGCTGTCGGCTCGGCCATCGCACGCGTGGCGCTTTCGACGCAGTCGGCGAGCATCACCACCGCGATCTCTTTGCTCTTCGGTTTCGGTCCGGGATAGCGATATTGCATATCGCTCACCGCGGGCCCGCCGGAGTCGCGCTGTTCCTGCTGCGTGCAGGCGCGATGGTAGAAATATTCGACCAGCGTCGTGCCGTGATGCTGCTGGATGAACGTGAAAATGCTGGTGGGCAAATTGTATTCGCGCGCCAGTTCCACGCCGTCTTTCACGTGGCCGAGGATGATCAGGAAGGACAGGTTCGGATCGAGATTCAGATGCCGATTCATCCCGTCGATCTGGTTCTCGACGAAGTATTCCGGCTTATTGATCTTGCCGACATCGTGATAGTAGCTGGCCACGCGACAGAGCAACGCGTTGGCGCCAATCGCTTCCGACGCCTCTTCAGAAAGCGTCGCCACTTGCAGGCTGTGGTTGTAGGTACCGGGCGCTTCCAACGAGAGACGCCGCAACAGCGGATGACTCGCATCGGCCAACTCGAGCAGCGTCATACTGGTGGTGATGCGGAATGCCTTCTCGATGAACGGCAGGATGCCCAGAACGATGAAGCCCACCGCCAGCCCCGCGGCGCCGGTGTACAGGCTGTTCAGCATGATGTATCGCGGCGGATCGAACTGCACGAGGCCCGCCATCACGGTGGTGACGATCATCGCCAGCGCCGCAGCGCCGCCGATCTCGATCAGCTTGCTGCGCGTGCGAACATCATCCAGCAGCAGCGCGCACGTTGCGATCCCCGCCCAGGCGATCAGCAGGAAGCTCAGCGGCGCGTTCAGATTGATCGTGATCATCACCGCGTGCATGCTGGCGATGCCGACCGCGTACCGCTGGTCGTAAGCGATCGCAAGGATCATCGCGACAAGGATGGTCGGCGCGATACCGAAGACGTAAAGCGGGCTCGATCCGATCGCGGCAAGCTGCGCGAGCAGCAATGTCGTC
>JACMJD010000395.1 GCA_014380825.1 Phycisphaerae bacterium
CTCGCCGAGCAGATCGACTCGATGCCCAACCTCCAGATGATGGGCCTGATGACGATGGCGCCGCAGGGCGCCAACGAATCGGTCATCCGCCACGGGTTCACCCGCACGCGCGAGATCTTCGAAGACATGAAGTGGCACAAGATCGGCGCCGGCTCGCTCAAGCACATCAGCATGGGCATGAGCGAAGATTTCGAAGCCGCGATCGAAGAAGGATCGACGATGATCCGGATCGGCACACTGCTGTTCGGCGGGAATAAGGCGGAGCACCTGGATGAAGATGATTGAGAAGAAGCTCCAAGTCACAAATGACAAATCACAAAGAAGCTCCAAAACCAAAGTTGAAATTGTCAAATTGTCCTTTTGAGATTTCTTTGTGATTTGTCTTTTGTGGTTTGGAGCTTTCCATCCCATGCTCGCCGATTTCTCCACCTTCCTCCGCTGGGCACTCAGCATCGATCTGTTTAACTTCTTCCGCTGGGTCCTCGGCACGGTCGTCACGATTTATGCCACGATCATCACGCTCCAATCACTGTGGAGCTGGTACGTCTGGCTTGCCGGAAGCGATCGATATATCGGCCTGCTGCGTCGCTACCTGATCGTACACGGGCTGCGGCTGCGGTTCGGATCGTTCTGGGGCGATGTGATCATCTGCATCCTCCTGACCGTCACGTTTTTCATACTTTGGCACGCACATCATTTGCTCTACGATCTGCGCGACCGGGTTCACGCGAACCGCCGGCTCGCCCAGATGGCAACGTCGTCGACGCAGGTGCAAGCGAAGCATGTCCAGCAATCCAAATAGTGCAGACGTCAAACTTCTTCCGCCGGCCGTGGAAGATTCCGCGCAGATCGCGCGACGTGCCGAAGGTGCGGTTCAGCCGACGCAGGCGCCGTCGCGACAGCTCGCGGATCTGCCCCGCGATGAGCTGGACGCGCTGGCCGAGGAGTTCGGCCTCGATGCGACGCGATACAAAACTCGCCAGCATCTGGTCGCGGCCATCCATGAGCGACGGCAACTGATCGCCAGCATGGAGCGCGACGCGATGCTCGAGGTCGTCCGCTGGGGCCGGCGCCCCGTTCCACCGAACGCTGCGAAAGAACAACTCGCGCTGGAGATCGCGCGGATTCGGTCGATGCGCTTCAGCGGCCTGACGCAACGCGGCATGATCGTGCTGGCGCGCATGCGCGGCATGGAGCTTCGCGGCGACGAACCGATGCCGCTCCTCGTCAAGCGCCTGAAAAAGCAGGAAGGTTTCTTCAGCAAGCTGAATCGCAAACGTCGCTCGATGCTCGGTTCGATCGTCTCGAACATGCTCGGCGAAGAAGCGGCCGAGTATCAATATCTGCCCCCGCAATCCGGCGCAACCGGCACTCCCGACGCGCCGTCGCCGAGCACTGTTACTCCCGCCGATCCTGCATCGCAGGCGAGCACGATCCGCGAAGAGATCGAAGAATCCGGCCTCTTCGGCGGCATCGCCAACCGCGTCAAACGCACGGCGGACAGCTACATCAACCAAAAACTCGACGAGATCGAAAGCCGCATCGACCGCAAGCTCGACGAGATCGACCGGAGATTAGCCGAATGGCGCGACAAAGAAATCGCCAACCGCATCCGCATCCTGAAGATCACCCTGTGGGCCAGCGTCATCGTGGGAATCGTGTCGGCGCTGTATGCGTATTTGCAGGTGTATATTATTCCGAAGTGACGCGCGTTCGCGTTAGTAAATCGGTAGCCATGTGCCATACTCGCACTCCCTTCCTCATTACCGTGCTCCTCCTCGGACTCATCGGCTGCAATCGCGGCCCTAGCGTGCAGTCGTCAATCACATCTGGTCAGAAGCACTTTCAACCAGTGCTTGACGCGTTGGCTCAGTACTTCCAGAAACACAATGAGTATCCGGTCAGCCTGGACGACCTCGTTCGTGAAGGCCTGCTTACGGAAATCCCAAAGACGCCGGTGGTTTCAAACGCGAGCGAGCGTGACGCGTGGTACCGCGCCGCCAACGACCGAAAGTCGTGCACGCTCGTTTTCTCGTATCACTTGACGAATCAGTTGGGTCTCGGAGATACGACGTATGCCGAATGGCATTCTGAAACAGGTCAGTGGAAAATGAGCGGGCCGGGTTACTGACGCCGCGCGCCGTCCGAACTGAGTCCGCCGGGGCAACGGCAAAACCAAGCGGTGGGCGTTGCACGAAAATCTCCTTGGGGAAATGATTACATGGCAGAGCATCAATCGACCGAAACGCAATCACCCCCACCTCACGCCCAACTGGTCCAGATGGGCATGGCCCATTGGGTGTCGCACATCATCTACGTGGCCGCGAAGCTCTCGCTGGCGGATCATCTCGCTAAGGGGCCGATGAGCGCGGAGCAACTTGCGGGGCCAACCGGAACGCACGCGCCTTCGCTTTACCGCCTGATGCGAACGCTCGCGGGCCTCGGGATTTTGACTGAGGATGCGAACCAACGTTTCGGGTTGACACCGCTCGGCGACGCACTGAAGACCGGCGCGCCCGGATCGGCCCGCGCGACGATCCTCACCCTGGCCAGCGACTGGTGGATGCGCGGGTTTGCTCAACTGCCGTATTCGGTTCAAACCGGCAAGCCCGGATTCGAGAAACATCTGGGCATGCCCCTCTTCGACTGGCTGGCGAAGAATCCCGACGAAGCATCGATGTTCAGCGAGACGATGGTCGGTTTCCACGGCACCGAGCCACCCGCGGTGGCGGCCGCTTACGACTTCGCGGGGATGAAGACGATCGTCGATGTGGGCGGAGCGACCGGGAATTTGCTGACTGCGATTCTCGCCAAGCATCCCAGATCGCGCGGCGTCCTTTACGATCTGCCGCATGTCGTTCGCGATGCGCCGCCGCTCATCCAGTCACGCGGCCTGACGGATCGCATCACGATCCAGCCGGGAAGTTTTTTCGACAGCGTCCCCGCCGGCGGCGATACGTATCTGCTTTCGCACGTCATCCACGATTGGAACGAAGAGCAGTGCCTGACGATACTGGGAAATTGTCGACGATCGATGAACCCGGATAGCCGATTGCTGATCATCGAAATGGTCTTACCGGAAGGCAACGCGCCGCACCCGGGCAAAATGCTCGACCTGATGATGCTGGTCGGCCCGGGCGGGCGAGAGCGCACGGAACAGGAATACGCCGCGCTGCTCGGCAAGGCGGGCCTGCGACTCACGCGAGTGGTGCCGACGGAGTCGGCCGTGAGCGTCGTGGAAGCGAAGCTTGAGTAGCCAATACTGACGCGAGAGCGATGGCCGACGCGAGAACTACGAGCTTGGAAGAGTCCTCACGCAATTTTCCCTGAATTCCGCGCGCGTTATCCGCAACAAAAAAACAAGCAAAGCGCGAACTCTAAGAAACTTCGATCATGGCAAAAGCGTAAGAAACTCACCGCTCACGCCTTGGGTTGCGGAGGAGATTCGCGTGGCGGTTCGATGAGCGCTTGTTCGGGTTCTTGAATCGCGCGCGTGCGCCCTGGTCATTCCGACAATCAAAACGTCCGGCGGGTTCCTCTCATCCCGCTGAATCAACTGGCTTACCTGTGATGTGACTCACACACGCCCAACACGCGCCGCGCGTTTGGTTTCGTCATAAGTAATCCTGCGTCCAAACGGGGGACGAATGGGAGCGCTGAATGGAGTTCGCACGGCAACGCCGGCACAGCCCGATCGCGTTCGAATCCTTGGAAAAAAGGGCCCTTTTTAGCCAGATTCTGGTCAGTACCTACGGTGCGGTGCCGAA
>JACMJD010000037.1 GCA_014380825.1 Phycisphaerae bacterium
GGATAATCGGTCGACACCTACAAAATGTATTGCATCGACGCGGCAATTCGGTATGGTTGCCGGGAGGAGCAGGCGAGATGAGCCGTCGTATCCCAGGCCGTTACAAATTGATCGCGATCGACATGGATGGGACCTTGCTGAGCAACCGCGGCGAAGTCACGCCGCGAACCAAGGCGGCCATCCACCGCTGTCTGTCCGCCGGCATCCTGATCTGCTTCGCGACGGGCCGTAACTGGACTGAAAGCCAGGTCGTGCTGGATGCGGTTGAGCATTATGACTCGGCAGTCTTCGTGGGCGGCGCGATGGTCGTCGACACGAAACAACGCGTGATGCTGCATCGCGTCCTGATGGACAAAGCACTGGCGAGCGAGCTCAGCGAGATGCTCGAATCCAATGGCCACGCGGTGATGGCGGCCCAGGTTCCGGCATCTGGGCACGAATACGTCGTCAGCGGCAATGTCGAGCTTCTGCCCGCGATGAAGCACTGGCTGGATCACACGCAGGCGACCGTTCGCAAGCTGCCGACGCTGTCGACGTTCGATCATTCGCACACGATCCGACTTAGCGTGATCGCCGCGATGGATTCGCTGGATGACGTGCAGCGGGCGATCGATGTACGCTTTGCCGATCGGATTTTCTATCACCGGATGACGATCCCGCATAAGGGCGTCGAGCTGATGGAAATCTTCGATCCATCGGTAAATAAGTGGGAAGGGATTCTGCACGTCGCCCGAAAACACGATGTGCTGCCGGAAGAAATCGTCGCGATCGGCGATGATTTCAACGACCTGCACATGATTCGCAACGCCGGGCTTGGTGTCGCGATGGGCAACGCTCGTCCGGAAGTACAGAGATTGGCAAAGCGAGTGATTGGTACAAACGAACAGGAAGGTCTCGCAAAATTCTTAGAAGAGTTGGTGGATCAACACGAGGTTGAAGCCACCGAGGTGACTGTCACATGAAGGATTGGGAGCAGAGCGTTACTTGATCTGCGACGCCGCAAGCGGCGGGACGCCGTTCGCCGCTTGCGGCGTCGCAGATCAAAGAGCGTGACTTGACCCCGTTCGGAATGGCAGTCCACAACGATTCACGGAAGGTGCGAAAGGATTCGCGGCTCCACCGCCGGCGGGCCAGGAAGCCCGCCGGCGGTTGTATTTTGTCGGCATTTTCCCGATTTGGCTTTGCGTCGGCACGTGTGGGCGATATCGTGGCCGATGCTATGGGAAAATCATGGGGTGTGTTATGGGCGCGAGCGTCGCTCGCGGTTTGTTCGATCGTCCTCACGCTGACCCTCACCACGCAAGCGGCGGTACCGGTGATGGTCGTCGATACGACCGTTCCGGCGCCGGGCGGTGCGACTTTCACCGGCTTCGATGCGCCCACTTTTTTTCGCTTCGCCGCGACTTGGACAGGCGGCGGCACGGGCGCGCTTCGTTTGACCGGAACGCCGTCGATTTACGAGGTCATTGCATCGAACGATACCGCGATTCCGGGCGGCACCGGTTCATTCACCGGGTTTCGCTCGCCGGATCAGATCCTCGGACACGCCACCGGCGTGAACCAGGAAGGCATCTATCGTCTCAACAGCCCCTCGAACGTTTCGAGGTTTTTTGATCGCAACACGCCGATTCCGAATGGCGCGGGAAACTTCACGAGCTTCGGGCAGCATCCGATCGGCCAGCAGAACGGCGCTTTTTACGGGGAGGGCAGCGGCGGACAGAGCGGCATCTACCGCTACGTCAATTTCAATCCCGCCAACGTCTTTCGCGTCGTCGATCGAAATATGAACTTCCCCGGCTCGGCCGAGCCGTTCACGCAGTTCTCAGAGCCATTCGCTTCAAACTTTGGTGGAGACATCCTCTATGTTGCTCGAAGCGCGACGCGCCGCGGCGTGTTCCGCATCGGCGATCCTTCCACACCAATGTTCGATACGACCACTCCAGTTCCCAACGGCGCACCTGGCGAGACGTTCACCGATTTCGAGGAGGCAACCGTAACGAGCGTTCCGGCATTGCTGGGCCGAAGCGCCACCCGTGCGGGCGTCTATTGGATGGATTCATTTCCCTCGCCGGTCCGGGTCGCTGATACCACGATGTTGATCCCCGGTGGAACCGGAACGTTCACCGATTTTGAAGTGCTCAACGCATTCGCAGGTGATCTCGCGTCTGCCAAGCCCAACGTGACATTTCTCGGTCACGGCGTCGGCGGACAAAAAGGGATATACGGGAGTGAACTCTTTCAATTCGGCACGCGGACCGAACTCGGCAAGATCATCGCCGTTGGTGACACGCTGGACGGCAAGGTGATCGTAGACCTGGCCATGACGAATCAGTCGCAATTCTTCCAGCAGCTGCGATTCCGCGCGAACTTCGCGGACGGGTCCAGCGGAATCTATCTCGTGCAGGTTCCCGAGCCGACGTCGGTGTGCATGCTTCTGCCACTGACCGCCGTCATGTGGCGACGATCTTGCCGAACTCATTCCGTGTAATGACACGCCGCAACGTGGCCCGGCTCGCCTTGCTTGGGTTCCAGCGGCGGGATGTCGCTGAC
>JACMJD010000396.1 GCA_014380825.1 Phycisphaerae bacterium
GGTCCGGGTAACAAGGTCCGCATCATTAAGGACAACCGCTAAACGCCGCGCGAGTGTTACGACCGGCGGGCGCTTCAGCGGATAACACGAACGATTCGAGTGAGGGCGGGCGTGTCCGTTTGCCTACGGCGCGCCCGCCCGCGAATCGCGTGATGACGAAATCAGAAGTCGCGAACGCTAAGATGTTCAGCAACGACCTCCGGGATTCTGCTCCCCCCGGAGGTCGTTCTGTTTCAAGGCCGAATCTGAACAGATAACCACCAAGAGCACCAAGAACACCAAGAAGAAAAATCAAAAATCCAAATCTGAATTCTTGGTGTTCTTGGTGCTCTTGGTGGTTATCTCTTCTGCGTTCAGAATCCGATCGCACATCCATCCTTCCGATGATCCGAAGCCGCGAAGTATCCGTCCTCCAATTTGTAAATCAGTTGCGCCCCTCCGAAATCGCTCGCCTGCCCCATCCGAATCTCATGTCCGCGCCTCTGCAGTTCATTGATCACGCGCGGATCGAATCCCGGTTCGATGCTGACCGCGCGCCCGCCATCCACGCGCCAGCGCGGCGCGTCGCTGGCGGCTTGCGGGTTCTGCCGATAGTCGAAAATCCGCGTCATCATCTGCACGTGGCCTTGCGCCTGCATGTGGCCGCCCATTACGCCGAAGCTCATGAGTGGCTGGCCTGGCTCGTCGGTGACGAACGCGGGGATGATCGTGTGGAACGGCCGCTTGCGCGGGCCCAGCTCGTTCGGATGGCCGCGATCAAGCACGAACCCGTGCCCGCGATTCTGCATCGCGATACCGGTGCCGGGTATCACCACGCCGCTGCCGAAGCCGTAATAGTTCGACTGGATAAACGACACCATCATGCCGCTCGCGTCGGCCGTCGTGAGATAAACCGTCCCGCCCCGCCGCGGTTCGCCGCAACCGGGGTCGCCGGCGCGGTTAATGTCGATTAGGTTCGCGCGCTCGCGCGCATAATCGCGATCGAGCAACTCGGCGCACGTCACCTTCATGTGATCCAGATCCGCGACCTGCCTATACGCGTCCGCCAGCGCCAGCTTCGTCGCTTCGATCTGCAAGTGAACCGAGTCAGCCGAGTCCACCGGTATAGAAGGCAGATCAAAGTTCGACAGAATATTCAGGGCGATCAGTGCCGCGATGCCCTGCCCGTTGGGTGGAATCTCGTGCAACGTCCGGCCGTGATACGTCGTCGAGATCGTCTCGACGGAATCGCACCGATGCGTCGCCAGATCATCGAGCGTCATCACGCCGCCTTCCTCCTTTGCGGCCACGGCGATCTTCTCAGCGAGCTCACCACGATAGAAAGATTCACCTCGCGTCCTCGCGATCGACTCGAGCGTTCGCGCGTGATCGGGCGAGACAAACGTCTCACCCGCGCGCGGCGCTCGACCATTTGGCGCGAAGGATTTGCGGAACGATGCGAATTCCGTTCCCGTAAAGATTTCCACCGATCGCTGCCACGCGTTTGCGGTAATCGGCGACACCAGAAATCCATTCCGCGCATACTCGATCGCCGGTTCGAAGAGTCGCTCGAACGGCAGCTTCGCGAATCGCCGCGATAGCTCGACCCACGATGAGACCGCGCCCGGCACGGTCACGCTGTGCCAGCCACGTAGCGGCATCTCGGCGAAGTTCGCGCGATACCAATCCGCGTTCCAGCTCGCCGGTGATCGACCCGATGCGTTCAAACCGTGAAGCTGCTTGCCATCCCACATGATCGCGAACGCATCCGAGCCGATGCCGTTGCTCGTCGGTTCGACGACGGTCAGCGCGATCGCGGTTGCCAGTGCAGCATCCATTGCGTTGCCACCGTTCGTCAGCATTCGAAGACCCGCGGCTGCCGCCACGGGCTGGGATGTCGCGACGACGTTTCGCGCGAGCACGGGTGCGCGTTGCGAGCCGTAAGGAAGATCGTGGTGGAAGCTGTTCATCGGTTTCGAGGCAATCCTGCGGCTGCGCTTCGGAGTACCTGCGCTAC
>JACMJD010000397.1 GCA_014380825.1 Phycisphaerae bacterium
TCGCGCCGGCACGGGACGTTCTTCGAGATGCTGGGCAACTGGTCGTTCGGCGATTACTTCAAGCGCGGCGCGATCGAGATGGCTTGGGAGTTGATGACCGGCGTCTGGAAGATGGACAAGTCTCGCCTGCACGTGACGTGCTATGAAGGCGACGAAGCCAACGGCGTGCCGCGCGACACGGAGGCCGCGAATCTGTGGAAGGAGATCGCGGGGTTGCCCGATGATCACATCCACTTTCTCGGCAAGAGTAACTTCTGGGAGATGGGCGACACCGGTCCGTGCGGCCCGAGCTCTGAAATCTTCTTCGACCGCACCCCAAACGCCAACGGCGGGCCGAGCGTCGTCAAAGATGATGATCCGCGCGTGATGGAATTCTGGAATCTCGTTTTCATTCAATACAACCGCAACGCCGACCAGTCGCTCACGCCGCTTCCGGCGCAGCATGTCGACACCGGCATGGGTTTCGAGCGGATCTGCTCGATCATGCAGGATAAGGAGGACATGTATGGGATCGATCTGTTCGATCCGTTTTTCGCGGCGATTACCGGGATGACCGGCTTCAAGTACACCGGCAAGTTTCCGCCCGGGAACGCACCAGACCCAGTCGCTGAAGCGGCGTCGCCAGAGCTGCGGCGCGACATCGCGTTTCGCGTAATCGCGGATCACATACGAATGGCGACATTCGCAATCACCGATGGGGCACTACCCGGCAACAAAGGTCGGGACTCGGTTGTCCGTTCTGTGATTCGTCGTGCTGTTCGGTTCGGATACCAGCAATTCAACCTTAAGCAACCTTTCATGTGGCAACTGGTTTCCGTCGTCGCTGACGCGATGGGCGACGCGTTCCCCGAACTTCGGACTCGCCAGAACCACGTGGCACAAACGATCCAAGTCGAGGAGCAGTCGTTCTTCAGGACACTGGAACGGGGAATCCGACTGTTCGAAGAAGCTGCGGCTCGCGTCCGTGAATCTGGTCAACTGCCGGCGGAAGACGTGTTCCATCTTCATACAACGTTCGGCTTTCCGCCCGACATGACACGCCAGATGGCGTTAGAACGGGGTCTGCGCCTGGACATGGAAGGGTACGAGGCAATCTTCGCACAGTTCAAGAAGGACTCAGGTGCACAACGCAACAGAGCTACGCAGTCTGTCAGCGACATGAAGGGGTTGCCCGCAACGATCGACTCCGACAAGTTTGATCACGATCAGGTGACCGCGAGAATTCTCGCATTTGGAGAGGGTGCACCTTTCACCATTGTTACTACTGCCGGTGGGCACCTCGACGTTTCGGAGGAAGCCGTGCTCGTCCTCAACCGCACATGCTTTTACGGCGAGCAGGGCGGTCAAGCTGGCGATACAGGGGAAGTACGTACTCCAAACGGGGTGTTTCGAGTCGACCACACGTCGCGCGCCGGCGACTACGTCTTTCATGAAGGTGTTGTTACTGAAGGAAGCGTTGCCGTCGGCGAGGAAGCGACGCTTACCGTTTCGGGAGATCGCCACCGAACGAAGCAAAATCATACCGCTACGCATCTCTCTAACTGGGCGCTGCGCCAAGTGCTTGGTGACGCCGTGCAGCAAAAGGGATCGCTCGTCGATCCGGACAAACTGCGATTCGACTTCTCGCACGGCAAGCCGATGAGCGATGAGGAAATCGCTCGCGTCGAGCAATTGGTGAATGAACGGATTGCCAAGCCGCAAGCGGTGTACGCCGAGGTCGCACCGCAGGAGCAGGCGTTGAAGATCAGCGGCCTGCGCGCGGTGTTTGGCGAGAAATATCCGCCCATGGTGCGGGTGGTATCGATCGGCGTATCGGTCAAAGATTTGCTGAGCGATCCGACGAACGTAAAGTGGCGCGAGTACTCCATCGAATTCTGCGGCGGCACTCACCTGCGATCTTCCGATGAAGCCAAATGCTTCGTCGTGACCGCCGAGGAAGCCATCAGCAAAGGCATCCGCCGCCTGGTCGCGCTCACTGGGGAACATGGCGAGGTCGCTTCAGCGGCCGGGTCTTCGCTCGATCAACTCGTCGATCGCGCGAACAAAACACCGGATGCCGAACTCCCCGGCGCCATTTCGTCGATCCAGAAATCGCTTGAGGGCGATCGCATTCCATTGCGCGCCAAGCGTCGCGCGCAATCTGCGATCAGCCCGCTGCAAGCGAAACACAAGGCCTGGCAGAAGTCGAACCAATCAAGTGGCGCGAAGATAGACGTTGCAGCCGTTGCGTCGGATCTTCTGTCGAAGGCGAATGGTTCGATCCTGGTCGCGGATGTTCAGGATGCGACCGAGGACAATCTCCGCGCCATTATCGATTCACTAAAGAAGCGCTCACCGAGCATCGCCGTGCTGCTCGCGACAGTTGTCGGCGAAAAAGTCGCGTTCGTTTCCGCGGTCTCGGATGATCTGATCGCCAAAGGCTTGAAAGCGGGCGACTGGATTCGCGCCACGGCAAAAGTCGCCGGCGGTGGCGGAGGCGGCAGTCCGCAAATGGCTCAAGCAGGCGGAAAAGATCCGTCCAAGCTCGCCGAAGCGCTTGCCACGGCACGAGATGTGGCCGCGGCGGCGCTCAGGTAACCGGCACGTAACGGGCGCGACGGTCGAACCGTCTTGGCTTGACTTCCGCCCCGGTCGCCCATAATTTAGCAACCCCTGTTAGGCGGCGGGTTTAAGCCCGCCGTCTCTCGTTTTCTGACAATCTGACAACTGGCCACTGAGGTTTTCCAATGCTTCCGGTCCAACGCATCAGCAAGTCGCGCAAGCGCCAGCGACGTTCGCATCAGGCGCTCAAGCCGATTCACTACGTTCGTTGTCCGCAGTGCGGCAACGCGAAGCTGCCGCACGCTGCGTGCGACAACTGCGGGTACGTGAATCCGAAGCTGGCCCTGTCGGTTGAGCAGGAACAAAGCTAGACCGCGCGACCAACGCAGATAAGATTGACGGCATCGCCGGCAAAGAGATCTCGGCAACGCCAGTGCCGGCCGGAATCTGCGTTTACGTCAATTGGAGTAAAGCGTGCGAGCTGCGGTCGATGTGATGGGCGGCGATCGAGCGCCCGGGGCGATCCTCAAGGGCTGCTGGGATGCCGCGCCTCTGCTGGTCGACGACGATCTCGTCTATCTGATGGGCGAGGAAAAGCTTTGCACCGCCGCGCTTGCCGAAAGCGGCCTCACGCCCGAGCAGAAGAAGCACTACAAGATCATTGCGACGACCGAGAACATCGAGATGGATGATTCGCCGGTCGAGGCGATCCGAAACAAACCCAACAGCGGCATCGCGCTGATGTGCAAGATGGCCTCGCGCGGCGAGGCCGACGTTGTGATCTCCGCCGGCAACACCGGCGCGATGGTCGCCGCGGCGCAGTTGCGCATGCGGACGCTGCCGGGCGTTGCGCGTCCCGGCATCGCGGTCATTTTGCCCACGTTTCACGGGCCGGTGGTTGTGTGCGATGTCGGCGCGAACGTGATCGCCAAGCCGAAGAACCTCGAGCAGTACGCGATCATGGCCAGCGCATATTCGACCGCGATCTGCGGGATCGAATCGCCGCGCGTCGGGCTGCTGTCGATCGGCGAAGAAGACGCCAAGGGCAACCCGCTCGTCAAGGAAGCGCGAAAACTTCTGCGCGATGAGCCGCAGATCAATTTCATCGGCAACATTGAAGGCCGAGATCTCTTCCGCGGCGCGTGCGATGTCGTGGTCGCCGACGGGTTCGTCGGAAACATCATTCTCAAGTTCACTGAAGGCATTGCCGAGGGATTGTTTCAGACGATTGTCGCTGAAATTCAGGAGGCCGCACCGCATCTGCTGGGCGATTTCAAGCCGGTGATGAAAGCCATCTGGGCAAAACACGATTGGCAGGAATACGGCGGCGCGCCGCTCCTGGGCGTGGGCGGATACTGCCTGATCTGTCACGGCCGTAGCGAGCCCCGCGCGATTATGAACGCCATCCGCATCGGCAAGCAGCTCTGTTTGAGCGGCGTGAATGAGAAGATCGTCGAGTCGATCGAGAAAAGCATTCCGGTCGAAGAAACCGGTGACTAACCGAGCAGGCGAACCATGTCTGAATACGGCGCCGCCATCATCGGGACGGGCAGTTATCTGCCGGAGAAGCTGGTCACCAACGACGAGCTCTCGAAGACAATCGACACCAGCGACGAATGGATTTCGCAGCGTACGGGAATTCGCGAACGGCGAATCGCCGGCACGCTGGAATCGACCGCGACGCTCGGCAGTCATGCCGCCACCCGCGCCCTTCAGGCCGCCGGGATTGAGCCGAAGCATCTCGACATCATCATCTGCGCCACCGCGACGCCGGAGATGCCATTTCCATCGACGGGGTGTTTTATCGCCGCGTCACTCGGATTGGATTCGACTCCGGCATACGACGTGAGCGCTGCGTGCAGCGGATTTCTGTACGCCATGGAGATGGGGACGGCGTACATCAAGAGCGGAAAGTATCAGCGCATCCTGGTGATTGGCGCCGAAACGCTCAGCCGCATCGTCGACTGGACTGATCGCACGAGCTGCATCCTCTTCGGCGACGGCGCCGGCGCGGCCGTGCTCCAGCGATCGACCGATCTGAAGCGCGGCGTGCTCTACACCAGCACGCACGCGGATGGTCACGGCTGGGAGATGATTTACTCGATGCCGGGCTCGCGCTATCCGCTGACCGAATCGATGATCGCCGGCCGACAGCATTTCATGAAGATCCGCGGGCGCGATGTGTACAAGTTCGCGGTCCAGCACTTTCACGAGATGATCGAAGACGCGCTCGAGAAGACCGGCCTGACGATCGACAAGGTAAAGCTGATCATCCCGCACCAGGTGAACCAGCGGATCATCGACAGCGCGCTGCAGAAGCTCGACATCCCGGCGGAGAAATCGTTCATCAACATCGACAAATACGGCAACACGTCGGCGGCGAGCATCCCGATCGCGCTGGACGAAGCCGTTCGTGGCGGAAAGCTGAAGCAAGGCGAAGTGGTGATCTTCGTCGCCTTCGGCGCCGGCCTGACCTGGGCGAATGCGGTCGTGAGAATGTGAACCACAGATGAACACAGATGAACACGGATAAGAAGAA
>JACMJD010000398.1 GCA_014380825.1 Phycisphaerae bacterium
CAGCGCGACAATCCAACCGAGCGCGGTGGCGACGTACCAGATCGCATGCGAACCGGTTCCCAGTCGCATCGGCTGCCACAGCAGATAGCTGAACCACGTGCCGTAACCGAGAAGGCGCGTCACATACCCGGAGCGACCACGCGTGCCGGTGAATATGTCCGGCGCTTTTGTGCCGCCGGTCTCGGTAAGCTGCGTGTCACCGAGAATGGCGCTGGGGTCAATTTGAGCTAACGCTTCGAACGCCACTGTCTTCGGCGCGAAATAATTAACCGCCCATCGCACGGAATAGAACGAGACAATCGTGATCGAAATCGTAAGGGCCACCGTGATCCAGGCGCGAGCTGGCGCTCGCCGATGTCCCTGCAAGAGCGCCGCGCCGATGATCAGAATATTGATGATTCCCGCGTACCGAACGGCCGCGCTGATTACGCAGAGCAGGAGCAATGCGATGATCTTCCACGTCGAGCGATCGCCTTCGCTGATCTGAAGCGACAACAACAATGACAGCGCCGTGATCAGCGTGAACAGCGCATCGCTGTGCAGCCAGAACGTGAGCGAATACACGTGCGAGATCAGCGCGGTCAGGATGATGACGGCGGCGCAAAGTATCGGCGGCGCGAAGCGCCGGAGCACCCAGAAATATGTCGCGAGCGCCCCCAGCATGCAGCCCAGTGTCATCAACTTGAGCGCCAGGAAGGTCGGCGAGATGAACTTCATCACGACCGCCAGCACCATCGGCCAGCCGGGCGGCGCGATGCGGGCGGCCTGTCCGTTGAACATGTATCCGTTGCCCATCGCGATGCTGCGGGCGCTGGAAATGTACACCTCGCTATCGCCGCCGGGCACCCAGTATGGGTTTTCGAGCAGGAGAAATATCGCCGCGACGATGCCGATCGTGATCAGCCAGATCTTCCGATCGCGACGGGATTCTTCGGCACGATTGACCACCATCCGCGCACCCGAAGCGGGCGATACCGTTCCGGCCGATTTGTTCGCGGCGATGGTCATGCAGTCGTTTGCGCTCGCTGTTTCCAGTGCTTCGTCATTCCGAGCGAAGCGAGGAATCTCGATCGGGAGGGTGGCGCACACTTCCATCCCGAGATCCCTCGCTGCACTCGGGATGACAGGAAGCTGTTAGCTCACGTTGCCGGCTTACGCACCGAGCAACAGAAGATCGTGCGCGATCGGAATCCCAGCGTCCACCCTTTTCCCGTCATCAAATCCTGCGCGGCCTTATAAACGCGTACGGGAAACGTCCACGGCAGCAGCTCGGGTTCGGTGTCGCGCACGTGGTCGCTCGTCAGCACGCCGGCATCGTGCGAATGTGACAGCTCGGACACCAGATCGACGCCGTCATCCACTTGAAATTTCGACTGCACGACGCGCAACAGTTCCTTCGCCTGCGGCAGCGGCAGCGTGAACTTGCCGTCGAGCGACAGGTCAAACGTCAGCACGAACATGCCACCCGGCCGAAGCACGCGAAGGAATTCATCGATGATCTGGGCATAGTTATCGGTGTGTTCGAGCACCGAAATGCATGCGATCGCGTCGAGCTCACCATCGGCCAGCGGAAGTTTTTGCAGCGACGCCTGAAGGAAACGCACCCGCGCGGTTTCGGCGCGGTTGATCGCATCGAACATCGCGGTATAAGTCGGATCGTAATCGACGCAGACGAACTGCGCCGACGGGTTTTTCGAACAGATGTAATAAGGAAAAAATGTCACGCCCGACCCGGCGTCCATGATCTTCAGATTTCGTCCGATGTTTTCCGGGCGCTGCGCGAAATCGAGAACGCGCTGCGCGACGAACGGATATTCCCAGCGTCGGCTCCACAGCTTGAACGGATCATTGCCCCAGTGCCGTCCATATTTCTGAAGCGCATTGTGATGCCGCGCCAGAAACGCCGTATTGAAATCGCTCGGGCCGCGATAGGTTTCGGTTTGTTTGAGCTGGTCGAGCTCGGTGATCCGGGGAATGCCCGTTTTCAGCAGTTGAGTGGACGTCATGGTGCGTGATCGATCGTAAGAAGAACGGGCGCTTGCAACACGGCCTCGTGATTACGTGATTACGTGACAATCAATTTGCATTTCTCACGTAATCACGTAATCACGTAATCACGCATGCTCTCTCTCAACAACGAACCCTGTTGCGTGTGCGGCGAGACGCGGAGCCTGCTCGTGCAGGAGACGACGTACCCGGAGCACGGGTATCCGGGCAGCTTCTCTCTGCGCCGCTGCGGCACTTGCGGGCTGCTGTTCAACTCGCCACGACTGGATAATCACGAGCTGGCGCAGCTTTACGGGAATAACTATTACTTCTTCAATCGACCGGACGCGGCGGAACTGAATCGTATCCCGCCGATGTACGCGCGAACGGTGGCGCTGGTGGGCGCCGAATATGAGGACAACGATCGCACTTCGCTGGATATCGGCAGCGGCCGTGGCTACCTGCCGGTCGTGCTGAAGCGGCTTGGTTGGGACGCACATGGCGTGGAGATCTCGCGCGATGCGGCCGACTATGCACGGCAGCGCTTTGGCTTGGAGACGATCTTCACCGGCACGATCGAACAATTCGCGGCGGAGTCGCAAAGGCAGTTTCCGCTGGTCACGGCGATCGACGTGATCGAGCACGTGCCGTCGCCGGCATCGTTCGCGCAGGCGTTGTCGAAAGTCGTCCGCCCCGGCGGGCTCGCGATCATCGATACGCCCAACGCGTCGGCGTACAACATTCGCGTCGACGGCACGGCGTGGAAGGGTTTCAATCCATTCCACATCTACCTCTTCAACATCACGAACCTGCGCCAGCTCCTGGCGGCCAATGGTTTCGAAATGGAGCAGGCGTTTTCCTACAACAATGTTCCCAACGATCGTGATGGGAAACCGCTGAAGGAACGCTTGCGCGCCGCTGCGATCAACGCCGCGCGGTCGATGGGCGTGATCGGGCCGGTCGCTCGTGCGTATTTCAAAATCAAATCAATCAAGAGAAAGCAGCAAGAAGTCGAACCGCACCTGGCCGAGGCGGTGAAACAGATTCGCAACTCGCCTGCTTATCTTCAGACGCGCGATGCGGAAGAAGCTTTGGCACGCGATGCGACCGGCGACAACATCGTCGTCATCGCGCGCAAAACGTGAGTTGCGGTGTTCCGTGGCATGGGCGGGGACGCCCATGCCACGTTATGAAGGAGACGTCGCCGCCGCACGTTTCTTTCGCGCGGGCACGACGGGTTTCTTCTTCACCACTTTCGGCTTCTTCTCCCACCACGGCGTTGGGATTCTCTCGATTTCGGCACTGCTGAG
>JACMJD010000399.1 GCA_014380825.1 Phycisphaerae bacterium
CAGATGCCACCGGCCAATCCGAACCAGGGGTTTTTCGGCGCGAAGTTTAGCGACATTGATGACGAGACGGCCGAAAAGCTCGGCTTAGACTCACAAGATGGTGTCGTAATCATGGAGGTGATGCCGGACAGTCCCGCCGAAAAAGCGGGCATCAAAAATGGTGATGTCGTCAAGAAACTCGACGACAAGGAGATTGGTGCGAAGGAGGACTTCGTCGCCGTCATGCGCGCCAGCAAGCCGGATCAGCAGTTGAAGGTCTCGGTCATCCGCGAGAAGCAGCCGCAGGACATTACGGTCACGCTCGCCAAGCGCCCGGCCTCGATGGACGCGCTGGACAAGCAGATGCAAAAAGAGCGGATGGAAAAAGAAAAGGAAATGGAAAAGGATAACGACAAGGGCCCGGCGACCAAGCCCAACTAGGCGAATAAGTGGTCGGTGGCCAGTGGCCAGTAGTCAGTACAGACTGCTGCACTGGCCACTGATCACTGATCACTGACCACTTATGAACGCGCGCGGATTGTGTTTATCCGCGCGCGTTTCTATTCTTACCCGCCGGAAGTTATGCCCACTCGCCAAGCCATCCTCGTCGCAACAGGCGCAGATCGGCCGGGTGTGCTGGATGACGTCTCGCTGTTCCTTCACGATCGACACGTCGACATATTGGAAAGCCGCGTGAGTTTGCTCCGCGGGCAGTTCGGTTTGCTGCTGCTGATCCGCGCTGACGACACTTCGATGTCGCAGTTCGAGCACAGCCTGCCGGATCTGGATCGCGCCGCCGGCATCCGCACGGAAATTCGCCCCGCCAGCGACGCGATGGCTTCCGACAACACGCCGTTGCGGCTGAGCGCCTCGGGCGCCGATCCCGCCGCCGCGGTGTTCCGGCTATCGCACCTGATGCGCGTGTTGAACGTGAACATCGAAAACATCGAAACCAGCAGCGTCGTGCCGAGAACCAGCGGAACGCACGCCGGCGGATTCACGCTCGAGATGGAGCTGTCCGTCCCGCGGGCAACGCCGGTGATGATGCTCAAGCAATACGTGCAGGCGCTGGCGGATGAACTGAAGTTCCAATGCGACGTGAAGAGCCTTTAATGAGTGGCCACTGACCACTTATGCCTCTATTCACCCGAACATCGGGCGGCTATTTCGTCGCGCACAACGCAACCCTGACTGGCGAGCTGTCGATCGCGGCCGACGCCAGCTTTTGGTTTAACGTCGTCGTTCGCGGAGACGTCGCGCAGATCACCATCGGGCGGCGCGTGAACGTGCAGGACGGCTCGATCATTCACTGTGACACGGGAATTCCGAGCATAATCGAAGATGACGTCTCGATCGGCCACGGCGCGATCGTTCACGGCAAGTTTATTGGCCGAGGCACACTCATCGGCATGGGCGCGATCGTGCTCAGCGAATCGACGATCGGCCAGGAATGTTTGATCGCCGCCGGCGCGGTGGTGTCGCCGAAAGTGACAATTCCGGATCGCAGCGTGGTCATGGGCGTGCCGGGACGGGTCGTTCGCCAAGTGAATCAGAAAGATCTGGACTATTTCAAGATCATTCGCGACCGATACGTCGAGCTTGCCGACAAATACGTGCGCGGCGAGCTCTGAGGCGCATCACGGAATCTGTTCTTTCATCAATTCAATCAGGCTTTTCCGATTCAGCGGCTTGCTGAGAAAATACGTCGCCCCGACGTGTTGGAGCGAATTCAGCGTTTCCATGGACGTATCGCCGCTGACCATGATGATCGGGATGTCCTTCCCGACAATCTGGCGAATCTGCTGGGCGAGGATCAGTCCCGAAAGATCCGGCAAGTGTACGTCGATCATCGCGGCGGCGGGGTGATCGCCGCGGGCGCGCTCCAGGGCCTCGTTGCCAGAATGACAAATGGTCGGCTCATAGCCGGCATCCTTGAGGATGATGCGCAACGCCCGGGCGGCGGTTACGTCGTCTTCCACGACCAGGACTTTCTTGGCTTTGGCGGTCGTTACCGCTTCAGAATCGGTGATGCTCACCCACAGCCTCCACGCGACAAAAAACGGGCCGTTGGGATGAGCCCTTGCATCGCGTCAGGAGTATAGGATGGGCCCGAAACCATCGCAGCGCGGAATTGGTCCAATGTAATGGGATGCAACTTCATCGTGCGCCCGCGATACTACTTACGTGAGAATGCGCGTGCAGAATCGTCATCATCCGCTGGAGCGTCCGAGCCGATTCTGCGCCGGCTCACTCTGGATGTGTGCGATCTTGCTGTTATCGCCCACCTTTGTATCACCCGTATCTGCCGCACCGATGCCAGGCGCGGCGGCTCCGCGATATTCGCCGCCGGACCTGCCGGCGGTCGCGAAGAACCAGCTCGATGTGTTGAGTGTCGAGATCGCGCAAAATAATCTCGCCGACGCAGCCAAGAGGATCGATTCGTTGCTGAAGGATTCGCCGGATGGATTGATCGCCAGCGACGACGCGGCCGCATCGAGTACTGGCGGAATGATCTCGCTGCAAACGTGGATCGAGCAATTGCCCGAGGCGCAGCGAACGGCCCTTACCCGCGAATATCGCGTGCAGTTCGAAGACGCCGCATCGCGCAGTGTGCGACAACTGGCCGAGCGGAAATCGGTCGAGCCGGCGCAGTTCCTGGCGATCGCCCGACGATATCCGTTCGCACCGGCGGCGACGGATGCGATCGTCGCCGCCGCCAGGCGCAGCGCGGAACTCGGCGACACGACCGGCGCGGCGAATCTTTTCAGTCTCGCCCGAGCGCGCGGCTGGAAAGACAAATCCACCGACGCGCCAACCAGTCAACCAACCAACAGCTACTCGGGCCCGCTGCCGTTTCAGGTGCCGTGGTTCGCAAACTTGCTCAGCGACGGATCGCCAACCTCCAATGCCTCCGCGGCCACGCTTCAGGAAGAACGATTGATGCCCGTGACGAACGGCGGCGTCGTTTACATGAGCACATCGCGCGGCGCGATGGCGGTGAAGGAAGAAAGCGTCGCGCCGCTATGGCAAGTTACGCCCGGCGATGACGCGCCGCCGAACAGTCCGCGGCCGGTTTCGCGCGGCGCCAGTTTCGCACCTGCCCTGCTGTGCGACGATCAAGGCGCCGCGCGCATCGTCGTCGTCCGCCAGATGGGCGCGACCGGCGAATATGAACTTCGCGCGATGCGCGCCTCGGATGGCAAGCGACTCTGGTCCACCGACCACTCGCCCGACCTTCGCGGCCTGACGATCGCATCGAACCCCGCACTCGCTGGACGATATGTGTACGCACTCGGCGTCGACATCGGCGAGCAAGCAGGTCGTCTCGTCATGCTCGCGTTCGATGTGACGAACGGCCGGGTGCTCTGGCGAAGCGAGATCGGCTCGGTCGCGCGGCGCGGCTCGGGCCGATTCACGCGCTCACGCGATCCGGTGCTCGATGCGTCTGATCCTTGGCAGAACCTTTCCTCGCCGGCGGTCGATGCCGACAGCGTATACATCGCGCCAAATTGCGGAGCGGTAGTCGCCGTCGATCGCTTCGCCGGCCACCTGCGGTGGATCAGGCCATACGTCACGACGACCGTCAATCCGATAACTGAACCGGCCGCGGTGCAGCGCCGGGCGGCAAATGTGCGCGTGCGCGAGCTGCCGAGCACCGGCATTCCGCGGGCATCCGTCTTTCGATGGAACACAACGCCGGTGCGCGTAGGCGATGACATGCTGGTCGTCGCGCCGCAGGACAGCGATCGCGTGTTCGCCTTCAGCTCGCGCAGTGGGAAACAACTCTGGCACACCGACAGCCTCGCGCAGGCCACGCTGTTCGGCGCTGCAGGCAAGCTGGTCTTCCTGTCCGATCGATCGATCATCGCGCTGGACATCGAAAAGCTGGACGCCGCCTGGACTTGGGACGGCGGCGCCGTCGGCCCGGCCACTCTTAGCGCGACCAACGCCTCGCCGCAGATTCTCGTCCCGACGGCGGGCGGATTGGTCACGCTATCCGCGTCTGACGGCGCGGTCGTCTCGACGAGTACGGGCGTGCCCGACCTGGCCGGCATCGCGAAATCTGAAACCATTCGAACCGCCATGCAGGAAACCGGCGCGCTCGATCTGCTCGTGAATGAAGACAAGCCGGCGAATCAGCCAAACACTCCGCCACCGACGCCGAAGAAGAGGAATCGATGACTACAACCGTTTCGCAATTGACATCAGCGACGCCTCCGCGATCGCCGGACGCGGATTTGAACGCGATCCAGCAACTGAAAACCGCGCACGCGTCGATCCGCAACGAGCTCCGCAAGGCGATCGTCGGGCAGGAGCAGGTGATCGATGAATTGCTCATCGCGATCTTCACGCGAAGTCACGCGCTGCTCGTCGGCGTGCCGGGGCTCGCGAAAACATTGCTCGTCAGCTCGCTGGCGCAGACGCTGCATCTGAATTTCAAGCGTATCCAGTTCACGCCTGACTTGATGCCATCCGACATCACCGGCACGGAAGTGATCTATCACGATCAGGAAACGAATCAGCGCACGTTCAAGTTCCTCAAGGGCCCGATTTTTTCGAACATCATCCTGGCGGACGAGATCAACCGCACGCCGCCCAAAACGCAGGCGGCTATGCTCGAGGCGATGCAGGAGCGCAAAGTGACCGTGGGCGGCACGGATTACAAGCTGCCCGATCCGTTCTTCGTGCTGGCCACGCAAAATCCGGTGGAACAGGAGGGCACCTATCCGCTGCCCGAGGCGCAGCTCGATCGGTTCATGTTCATGATCTACGTCGATTACCCGAGCAGCGCCGAAGAACGCCAGATCATGAAGATGGCCACCGGCGCGACGACGCAGGCGATCAGCGCGGTGTTATCGGGTGAAGATATTCTCGCGCTTCAACAAACGGTGCGACGCGTGCCGGTTGCGGAGCACATCTACGCGTACGCGGAAAAGTTAGTGCGCGTAACCCGTCCGAAAACTCCCGAAGCCCTCGACTTCTGCAACAAGTGGCTGACCTGGGGCGCCGGCCCGCGCGCGAGTTTGAACCTGATCCTTGCGGCGAAAGCACGTGCGATCTTGATGGGCCAATTCCACGTGAGCTGCGACGACGTCGCCGCCATCGCGCCGGCCGTGTTCCGGCATCGGCTCGTCCCGAACTTCGCCGCGCAGAGTGAGGGCGTGAACTCAGACGCGATCGTGAAGAAGATCCTCGAAGCGGTTCCGAAGGATAAGAAATTGGATTAAGCGTATCACGGGCGTCTCGCCCGTGCCGAACAGCAAGCACGGGCGAGACGCCCGTGATACATCATGTCGCAAACCACGTTGTTGGATGCCGAAACGATCAGCCAAGCGCAAGCTTTGGGTCTGCACGCCCGCTACATCGTCGAAGGCTACATGTCCGGCGAGCACAAGTCGCCATTCCGAGGATTCTCCGTCGAGTTCACGCAGCATCGCGAATATGTGCCCGGCGATGACACGCGGCATCTCGACTGGAAAGTCCTGGGTCGCACCGATCGCTATTACGTCAAGCAGTATGAACAGGAAACAAACTACGTCGCGCACCTGCTGGTCGACGCCAGCGAATCGATGGCGTACGGATCGGGAGCGGTGACGAAGCTGGCGTACGCACGACAACTGGCCGCGTGCGTCGCGTATCTGGTTCTGCTTCAGCGGGACGCGGTGTCGATGAGCGTGTTCGATTCGTCCGTGCGGAACTTCATGCCGCGCACGGGAAATCTCGCGTCGATTCACAATTTGATGACCTCGCTCGCCGCGATGCGCGCAACGGCGCGAACGGATGTTGCAGCAGTCCTGCATCGCATGGCCGCGACGACGCCTCGGCGCGGGATCGTGATCGTCATCAGCGATCTGTTTGATGATGAGCAGAAGATTCTCGACGCCGTGCAGCACCTGCGTTTCGTTGGCCACGAAGTGATCGTGTTTCACACGCTCGATCCGTGCGAGATCGAGTTCCCGTTTCAAGGCATGGTCGAGTTCGAGGGCTTGGAAGTCCCCGCCAAGCTGCTGACTCGGCCGTCGGAGATTCGCAAATCGTACCGGCGCGAAGTGCAGGCCTTCATGACCCGCATCCGCGAGCTGTGCGAGCGCAACCGCTCGCACTACGTGCTTGCCAACACCAGCCAGCCGCTGCACGAAATGCTCAGCGGGTACTTAGCGTTCAGAGCGCGCACCAGAACCAAATAACCAAGAACCAATAACGAATAACCAAGAACGACCTTGTTCCTCAACCCGTTCATGCTCTTCGGAATCGCGGCCGTCTCAGTGCCGATCGTGATTCATCTGCTGAACAACCGCCGCGTCATCAAGATGCGCTGGGCGGCGATGCGATTCCTGCGCGCCAGCGTCGAGCGCAATCAACGCCGGATGCGCGTCGAAGACCTGCTGCTGCTGATCATCCGCTGCGCGGTGGTTGCGTTGCTTGCGCTGGCGCTAGCGCGACCGGTGCTGAGATCCACCGGCGCGAGCCTGCTCGGGCGCAGCGCGGTGTCGGCGGTGATCCTGATCGACAACTCGTATTCGATGAGCGCCACCGACGGCGTGAACTCGCGCTTCGACATCGCCAAGAAATCCGCCGGCCAGATCATCGATTCGCTGCCCGGCGGATCATCGGTCGCCGTGTGGCTTTCTTCCGACATCGCAAGGCCGATCATTCCCGAGCCCACGATCGATCTGAACCTGGCGCGCAGCGGCATTCGCGATGCGATCCTGTCCGATCGCCGCAGCGATGTGCTGCCGGGATTGCGGCAAGCCGTTGAA
>JACMJD010000400.1 GCA_014380825.1 Phycisphaerae bacterium
TCTGTGTTCATCTGTGGTTCATTTTCTCTTCTTCTCCGCCATTTCCTTGATCTGCGGCAAAAGTTTTCCCCAGCCGCCCTTCATCTTTTTGGCGACGTCGGCATCGAGCAGGCCGAAGGTTCGTTGGCAGAATCGCAGTAGCGTCCCGGCGGGTTTGCGTTCCTGGAGTTCGAAGATGAACACGCCGTCCATCGGCAGGTGCGTGTTGCCCATCTGGCCGTGCAAGCGGAGCAGCTTGCCGGGTTCGATGTGCGTGACGATCGCGTACAGCGACTGCGTGCCGTCGGGTGATTCGTTGTGAAACCGTCCGCCGGGCCAAAGCTCCAGTTTGCGGTCGGTGTTCTTCGCCGTCGGGTCAAACTTGAACCAGCCGCGCACGTCGATCAGCGAATCCCACACGCGTTTGGTCGGCGCGTTGATTTTCAGTTCCTGGATGAATTGAAAGCTCGTCGGCTTGAGCTTCAGCATCTTCAGCGGATTGGCCACGTTTGTTCTCCGATGCGGTTTGCGGGAGCGAGGCGTGACAAGGTGAGTGGGTGACAAGGTGAAAATACGCGAGCGCTTTTTCACCTTGTCACCGTGTCACCCCTTCACCTTGTCATCCCTTCTTCGTGAACTCAAACGTCGTCGCGTCGGTGACCTGGCCATCTTTGATCGACGACCATTTTTCGATGAGCTGTTCGCCGTTGACCGTGATCTCGAGTCCGCCCATGTGGCCTTCGCCGGGCTTGAGGTTGGTGCCGTCGAGGAAGTCGAACTTCATCGTGCCGTTCTCATGGCTGACCAGCTTCATGCGCGGCTGAACGCCTTGCGCGCAGTAATGCGTGACGATCAGGCGATCGTTGTCCATGTGATACGCGTTCTGCATCTCGAACTTGGAGCCGGGGAACATGGTCTCCATCAACACGCTGCCGTTGCCGGTAAGCTTGAAGACCAGCTCGCTCGGCTTGCCGTCCGGACCTGGCTCAGTTTTGACCCAGGTGCCTTGGAGTGTCTGGAGCGCGTCCCAGGCGGAGTCGCGCATCGCTTGCTGATCCGTTTTCTTGCCGTCTTTCTTGTCGTCACCGCGATGCGCGAACGCGCTGAGCGAAACCATGCTCGCCAGCGCCAGGCACGCGATGAACATCGCCACTAGATTGGAACGTGATTTCATGACCGATCTCCTTTGCGTTCGGAACCGTGTTGTTGATCAGGCGGCGTCGCCGACCGTTCGGCGACGTCGCGAATATCCAGCATAACGTCAGCCCACATCGTTTCGTGTTGACTGACCCATTTTCGAAACACCTCGCGCAGCGGCACGGGATTGAGCGCGTTCCATCGCGCCCGCCCTTCCCGGCGGATGCTGAGCAATCCGGCCGCTTGGAGGACCTTCAAATGTTTCATGACCGCGAAGCGAGAAAGCTTCGGAAACGCCGCCGACAGTTCGCCCGTGGTGCGTTGCCGCTCCGCGAGCAGATCCAGCATTCTCCGCCTGCCGGGGTCTGCGAGCGCCTTCCAGACGCGATCCGTGCGTGGCTTCTTCACATGTGACCAAAAGGTAACGTATTGAACGGATTTGTCAAACAGAAAATGTTAGAGAATGACCAATGAGCAAGGTCGCAATGACCAATCTATGAGCAATGACCAATGACGAAACAACCGGTTGGGACTTCGTGCTTGGTGCTTATTCATTGATTGGACATTGATCCTTGGTCATTGCTCATTCCCCGACTACGATGACACAAGACCACCAGCTTTGAGCGAGGGAACCTATGCCAGTCGACGACATTCTGATGGACTGCGAGCTGCACATGGAGAAGGCCGTGGAGCATTTGCAGCATGAGCTGCGGGGCATTCGCACGGGCCGGGCGACGCCGGCGCTGGTCGAGCACATCTCGGTGGATTACTACGGCTCGCCCACGGCGCTTAAATCGATCGCATCGATCTCGGTGCCCGAGGCGACGCAGTTGATGATCAAGCCTTTCAGTCCCGGCGACATGAAGGCGATTGAGCGCGCGATCAATGACAGCAAGCTCGGCCTCACGCCGCACAGCGACGGCAAGACGCTTCGCCTGATCCTGCCGGCGATGTCGCAGGATCGCCGCATGCAGTTGTCAGGGCAGACGAAAGACATGGGCGAGCGCGCGAAGATCGCCATCCGCAACAATCGTCGCGACGCGAACAAGGTCATCGACACCGAACAAAAAGGCGGCCTGATGACCGAGGACGGAAGCAAAGGCGCGAAGGACAAAGTGCAGGAGCTGACGAAGAACTACGAGACGAAAGTCGATCAGATGCTCGAGCACAAGCGGGCGGAGATCATGCAGGTGTGATCGTCTCGAGTGCGATGCATCGCGTTCAGATCGGGGACTGAAATTTCAACCGACACCTCCCCCACTTCCGCTGCGCCTGAATCGGAAGTCCGCTGCATCAAGTGCGGCTACGACATCCGCGGCATCGACGACGCCGCCGTTTGCCCGGAATGCGGGACCGCCATCGCATTCTCAACCCGATTTGGCCGGCTGGATCACGCGGACCCACTGTTCGTTCGAACCTGCGCGATCGGCGTCACGCTGCTCGTCGTCGCGGCGTGCGGTACGGTATTGACGTGGGCTTTGTACCTCCTCCGCTACTACTTTCTCGACTTGCCGGCAGATACCTGGTCGATCACGATGTCTAATGTGAGCATCGGCCTGGAGTTTCTTGAGCCGGTGGCGCTCTGGCTGCTGCTCGCTCCGGAGAAGTGTGGCGAGGTGCGCATCAAGCGAACGCCTTGGCCAACCATACTTCGATGGGTGGCCGTGGCGTGCGCGTTAAGATTTACGGGCATTCTTTTCGCCGTCTTTACTGGGTATCGGACGTCTCAGTTCATTCACGGCGGCATGGCAGTTGTGGTTGCCGTTCTAATTTACATTCGGCTGCGCGACCTCGCGACGCGGGCCGACCCGCGACTGGCGACACAGGCCTCGGTGGTGATGGCGGCGACGATCGCGGGCGTGTTGTTCATGTATTTCATTCCTGCTTTAGCAACGGTGCCGCAACTACCCATGTTGCTATCCGTGGTTCTCGGGCCCGGTGTTGCGATTCTCTCGGCCGTCGTCTGGTGGAAATTCCGTCGCATGCTCATCAGCGCCGCCGAGCAGGCGCGCGATAACTGGCCTGGTCGCAGCAACGGCGCGCGAGAAGCCGAGACCGCCGCGATGGTCGAAATCTTGCGCCGCTAGTCACCGGACTCGGCGTAAGATTGACGTACATGCGTCTCAGTCCCGCGGCCCAACCTCCCGAGATCCATCAGCTCACCTATCGGGCGGCACATCCGTATCACGCGTGGCTTAGCACGCTCTGCGTTGGGGCCGCGTTCGCGTGTCTGGCGTTTGTGATTGAGGCGGCGTTTAACTTCGCGTCGCTGTCCGCGCGGATGCAGGGCGTGCCGCGGCAGAATTCGCTGCGATTCATTTGGCCGTTCGCGCTGCTCGCGATCGCGGCGTTTCGATGGATTGCAGTCTGGCTGCTGACGACCGAAGACCCGTCGCCGCAACCGTCCCGACGGATCCGGGCGTGGTCGCTGCGATTTCTGGTCACGACGACCGTGCTGTTCGTCTTCGTGTACAAGCATGTTCGAAGAATGGCGAATCCGCACGAATGAAGTTCTGCTTGCGATCAGCGCGATCGATCTGCTGACGACGATCCTGTTCTGGCCGCACATGCGGTGGATCGGCGCGAAGTTCGACCTGCGCGGCTCGCGCTGGCGGGCGTTGGTCGCAATGATCGGGATGACCGCCACGCTCGCGCTGCTTTACGTCGCCCCGCGCATGTACCCGCAGCTTCGCGCATCGCTCGGCATCACTTCGTTCAACCTGCAGAACGCGCGATGGGCGATGACGGTGCTGTGGACCGTCGTCAGCGCGCTGGTCATGCTCCGATTTGCGCTGGGCTTCGCCAACGAAGTGCGAAGGGATGTGAAATCTAAGTCAGCCGCATCACCAACGTCGTCGCAATGACGGCGACGATCAAGGTCGCGACGACGATCAGCGTCACTCGCAATCGACGCGCTTTTTTCTGAGCCGGTAGCTTCGTGCGGATGTCGGGCGCGACCGCGCGATGCGTAGGCGTCCGCAAATTGGTCGAGCTGACGACACCACGCCTTGGCGGCGCAAGCGGCTTCATCACCGGAGGCGCCATCGCGATTCCCGTCCCGCCCAGATCCGGACCGTTGTTGTACTCAAACTCCTGATGCTTTCGCGGCGGCGGCGAATCCGGAACGAGGTCGTACAACTCCTCGTCGTGATCGATCGGCGTGGCTTGCGGCGCGACCATGATCGCGCCGCACTTGGCGCACTTCACCCGTCGCCCGGCGAGCTCATGCTTCCATCGATATTGTTTTCCGCAGCCCTCGCACGTAAATCGTGCTACGGCATCGCGATCTTCAGACATGTACGGTTCCTACAACAAGACGGACGTGGTGGCACTCAGTCTAACAGGAATACGGGATTTGAGCTGAATTGTTACAGGCGAAGAAAAAAAGAATTGAGGTCTAGTCGCGCATGATCGTGGCCATCTCGCGCGGCAGCGGCAGCTCAAACTTCACGCGCTTGGCGGTTTGAGGATGATCAAACGCCAGTTCCGTCGCCGCGAGCATCATTTGCCCGGTGCGCGGTCGATCCGAATAGATCGGATCATTGATGATCGGGCGCCCACGTTCGCTGAGGTGGACCCGTATCTGGTGCTTTCGGCCGGTATGCAGCGTGACGCGCACAAGCGATAGCGTGCCGGCGCGACGCACCGTCTTGTAATCGGTGATCGCGTGCTCGCCGCCAGACTTGCGGGTTGACGAAAATACGGTGCCGTTGGTTCGCTCGACCAGATCCGATTCGATCCGCCCTGCCGGCGGCTTGAGTGCGCCGTCGATCACCGCGTGATAAACACGTTCGACCGTGTGCTCAAAGAACTGCCGCTTCAGCGCTTCATACGCCGCTGCATTTTTCGAGAAGACGAGCAGGCCGGACGCATCTCGATCGAGACGATGGATCAGCCCGAAACGAATGTTCGGATCGCTGGAGAAATACTCCATCACCGCCGCCAACACCGTCGGGCGCGATTCGTTCGGCACCGTGCTGGTCAACAAACCGGCCGGCTTGTCGATCACGAGGATGTCCTCGTCTTCGTGAATGATCGTGAACGGAAGCGGTCGCGGCGGCGCCGTTCGCGACGAAGCAGGCGTGGCACGCTCGTTCACGCGTACATCGTCGCTGTCCTTCACTTCCAGCTTCATCGAGCGCGGCCGAATTCCATTCACGCGCACGCGGCCGTCGTCGAGCATTCGACGTAGCGTCTGGCGTTTTGCGGTCGGGTATTTGGCGATGAGAAAATCGAGGAGCGTCACGCGCGATGACTCTACCGGATTACCGATCGCGCTGCATGAATCGTCAAATCGCCGGCACCGGAATCGCTTCGTCGAAGAACTGGCGAACTTCGATCAGCGCTTCTTTGCTGGTGAGCGACTGAGCGTAATCTTCCGCCGTCAACCATACGCGGCGCTTCGGTTCGTAGGCGGCTTCGAACAGGCGCTCGCCGTGCTCGAAGGGGATGACGTCGTCGTTCACTCCGTGAATCACCAGCAGGGGCCGCGGCCAGAGTTGCTTGATGGAGTTGGCGGGAGAGAA